>NZ_AJVB01000221.1:0-6217 GCF_000278445.1 Rhodococcus sp. R1101 | reverse complement strand
GCAATTCCGGCCCGCTTCCCGACGAGATTGCCGCCGCGATCGACGAGCACGACGTCAACGTCTCGGCCGTGCTGTCGGGCAACCGCAACTTCGAGGGACGCATCCATCCGCAGACGAAGATGAATTTCCTCGCGTCGCCGCCGCTGGTGATCGCGTATGCGCTGGCCGGCTCGATGCTCGTCGACCTCTTCAAGGACCCGCTCGGCACCGACACCGAGGGCAACGAGGTCTACCTGCGCGACATCTGGCCCACCACGCAGGAGATCCAGGAGGTCATCGACGACGCGGTGCGCGCGGAGATGTTCGAGACCGGCTACCAGGACGTCTACACGGGCGACGAGACGTGGCGGAATCTCGACGTGCCCGACAGTGAGGTGTTCGAGTGGAAGGACGAGTCGACGTACGTGCGGCGACCTCCGTATTTCGAGGGCATGTCGTCGGAGCCCGACCCGCTGCGCGACATCGAGGGCGCGCGGGTGCTCGCGTTGCTCGGCGATTCGGTGACCACCGACCACATCTCGCCGGCCGGGTCGATCCGACGGGACAGCCCCGCGGGTCGCTACCTGCAGGAGCACGACGTCGACCAGGCCGACTTCAACTCCTACGGTTCGCGACGGGGCAACCACGAGGTGATGATCCGCGGCACCTTCGCCAACATCCGGCTGCGCAACCAGCTCGTGCCGGACGTCGAGGGAGGCGTCACCCGGTATCTGCCGACCGGCGAGCAGATGAGCATCTACGACGCCGCGCAGAAGTACGCGGAGGACGGCACTCCGCTGGTTGTGCTCGCGGGCGCGGAGTACGGGTCGGGTTCGTCGCGTGACTGGGCGGCGAAGGGCACGCTGCTGCTGGGTGTGCGGGCGGTGATCGCGCAGTCGTACGAGCGCATCCACCGCTCCAATCTCATCGGCATGGGCGTGCTGCCGCTGCAGTTCCCGGAGGGCGAGTCGGCGCAGAGCCTCGGCCTGACAGGGGAGGAGGAGTTCGCCATCACCGGTCTGGAGGGCGGCAACGAGATTCCCGAGACCGTGCACGTGAAGGCGGGGGACACGGAGTTCGATGCGACGGTGCGCATCGACACCCCGGCCGAGGCCGAATATTTCCGGCACGGCGGAATCCTGAAGTACGTGCTGCGCCAGCTCGCGCAGTGACAACAGAAGCGGGGGCTCGTGGCTACTGGGCCGCGAGCCCCCGTTCCGCTGCGGCGGTGCGTACGGCGTCGATGACCAGCCGCAGCGGGGGCCGTTCCGCAGCGATCCCGCGATGGGCGATGGAGATCGTGCGAATGAGCGGTTCGGTCAACGCCACCACCTCGACTCCGGGTGGGCTCAACGTCAATCCGAGATCGGAGACGAGGGTGACGCCCAGCCCCGCGGCGACCATCGACAGTGCTGTCGCCTGCTCACCGACTTCGTGGTTGATCCTGGGCTCGAACCCCGCGCGCTGACACGCGAGGCTCACCGCGCGACCGAAATGAGAGTGGGGTCCAGCGAGGACCCAGGGGTGCTCGGCGAGGTCGGCGAGTGCGATGGTGCCTGCCGGCACCGTTCCGGGTGGCACCGCGGCGTGCAGTCGCTCGACCGCGATCACCACCCTCGTCAGCTCCGGATCCCACAGCATCGGGTAGCCGGAGTATTCGATGACGAAGGAGAAGTCGAGGGAACCGTCGCGGACGGCGTCGGCGGTCTCTTCGGGCGTGAGCTCTCGCGTCCGGACCTCGATGCCGGGGTGTTCGGCGGCCAGCAGCGCCAGTGCAGTGGGTATCAGCGTGGACGCGACGGACGCCCACACGCCGGCTGTGAGGCGCGCGGTGACACCGTCGCGTGTCCGTTCGAGTGCGGTCGTCGCGCGCTCCACCGACTGCAGGATCTCTTCGGCGTGCTCGGCGAGCAGTACACCGGCTTCGGTCAACTGGACCCGACGCCCCCGGCGTTCGAAAAGCCTTGCGCCGACATCCCGTTCGAGTTGGGTGAGCTGTTGCGAGACCGCAGAGGTGGTGTAGTGCAGGGCGAGCGCGGCGGCCGTCACGGTGCCACGGCGATGCAGTTCTCGAAGCATCCGTAACCGGCGCAGCGACAGCTCCATGTCGTCAGCGTAGGTAACGCGCAGAGGCTCGCAACTGCTGCGACATCGCGCTGTGTAGAAATCGTGAACTCTCACCTTCGAGTTTCGTAACTGGACGCTCCGCGCTACCCCCGGGCACGCTGGCGTCACCGGCCGAATCGCCGTAGCGACGACTCTGACGAACGGGGGACCGCACATGACCACGATGGCAGCACGCGTCGACGCGGTGGACACCCGCCAGGACGAACCTTTCATGCGCCTGATCTGGACGGACCCGGTGACGGGTGCGCACGGCTATCTCGTCGTCCACACCCTGGTGGGTGATGTGGCGACCGGCGGCACACGTATGCGGGCCGGGTGCACGATGTCGGAGGTCGAGGATCTGGCGCGAGGAATGGCTGCCAAGACCGCAGTGTTCGACCTGCCGGTGGGCGGCGCGAAGGGCGGGATCGACTTCGACCCGAAGGATCCCCGTGCCGTCGGCGTGCTGCAGCGGTTCTGCCAGGCGATGCGTCCGTGGCTGAACGCGCATTGGGTCACGGCCGAGGACCTGGGTGTTCCCCAGCATCTTCTCGACGAGGTCTTCGAGCGGCTTGGCATGCACCAGTCGTTCCATGCCGCGATCTGCCGCGCGGCGGATCCGGCGATCACCCTGGACCGGGTGCGGATGTCCCTGAACGCGCCGGTCGACGGCGGTTTCCTGCTGGGCGACGTGATCGGTGGTTACGGCGTTGCGCAGGCCTGCATCGCCACCGCGAACGCGTTCCGATGGATGCCGGCCGAGACCACTGTCGCGATCCAGGGAATCGGCACGATGGGTGGTGGCGCCGCCTGGTATCTGCACGAAGCGGGTATGCACGTGACCGCCGTCGCCGATGCCGCCGGAACGCTGTATCGCCGTGAAGGGCTGGATATTCCGCTATTGCTCGACCTGCGGGACGAATACGGGGAGATCGACCGATCCCGCGTTCCGTCGAATGTCGAGCAACTTCCGCGCGACGCGGTGATCGGCATTCCTGCCCACATCTTCGTTCCCGCTGCCATCTCCTACGCCATCACCGCGGAGAACGTCGGGCGGGTCGCCGGGCGGGTCGTGGTCGAGGCCGCGAACTCCGCGACGACTCCGGACGCCGAAGCCGTGCTCACCGGTCGCGGCATCCCGGTCATCCCGGATTTCGTCGCCAACGCCGGCGCGGTCGCGTGGGCGTGGTGGGTGCTGCTCGGGTGGGTGGGAACCGACCCGGAGGAGTCGTTCCGGCGCCTGCGTACCGAGATGCCGACCAAGATCACGCTGCTGGTCGAACGCTGGGCGCTGGATCGGGTGCCGCCGCGGCAGACGGCACGCGAACTCGGAGCGACCAACCACGCGCCGGCGGCCTCGCGCACGAGCACCATCCCCTGAGGTTCCAGTGCCCCACGCTCTCCGTGCAGATCAGCGTGCCGGCCCTACGCGGGCACGCTCATGCCGCGGCACTCCGGTAACAGTCGCGAGCCGAACCTCCGCTACGTGCAGCGGAGATCAACGTGTCGGACACCAACGCTAGTGTCTCCGTTCAGTGGGGGCAGACTCTGGAGATCAGACGCAATCGTTCGATTGGCAGAAGTGGACTGCGATTATTGCGGTTTTCGTTGCGGTGGTGTCGGCTGCCGCAGCCTGCGTCAGCGCGAATTCGTCGAGGGCATCTGCAGATGTCTCAGCGCGTGCGTTGGAAGTGGACCGAGCTGATCTCTACTACGACGTCTTGTTGGCAGACTCCATTCCGGTGACGGGCGCGGTGCAGCTCGTGCTCAGAAACCCGGGTAAGCGACCCGTCTCGGTGAATGGAGTTCGCGTCACTCACGGTGAACAGGAGGCGTTGGTGACTCTTGTCGATCTCACCAGCCCCGTGGAATCTGCAGAACTCGAGAGGAACGGGGCAGAAGGGGTGGGTCTCGGACGTGTTTCGCCGATCCCGGCCCACACGGTGGAGCTGAGTCCTGGAGGTGTGGACTTCCTCGTCATCTCGGCTGATGTACTCGGAAGGATCGTAACGGGACATCGCTGGTGTCGGGGACTCGACGAGGTCGGTTTCGAACTGATCACCGGAATCGGGTTCGTGGCGATGACTCCACCCGGCCCGCTTGTGGAGTACCTCCAAGGCTGGTGTGGCAACCAGTAGCGGACCGTGGATCCGAGTTCCTTCGACCAACCGGGGCGTCGTGCGTGTCTCACTTCTTTCGGGCAGTGCAGCCGTAGTACCCCATGCTTGTTGTTTCTACGGGCCGATGCGGTGGGCTCGATGCCGGAAAACGATCGTGTCGTGAGCGGGACCGGCCACGGACGCGTCGGCTGGGGCTTCTAAGGTGGACATACCCGTCCCCGTGGACGGGCGGAAGGACGTCCGCAAGGGTGAGTGGAGAGCGCGTGGAGTCAGGCGAGAGCGAACCCCAGCTGAGGGATCGCGTGCAACGTCTGCTCGCCTTCCTTGCCGAGCTCGTCAAGGCCCGCAGCGCGCCCATCCGCGTCGTCGACAAACACCGCGCCGTGATGTCCCTCGAGGAGGGAAACATCAGAGCCGGGCTGCGGCCCCATGCCGCATCGGGCGACATCATCCTGCGCGCGCGTCGCGCTCAGCTCGAAGAGCCCCCGCGTCCGCCCGCCGAACTCGCGAAATACGTGCACGGAGACATCGCGGAATCCGCCGTCGAGCCCGAACTCGACCCGCAGGCCATCGGCATCGACGGTCTCGACGCCTGGCTGGCGGACTGGCGGTCGTGGGCGATCGTCGACCGCGAGCTACAGGCCGCCTCGCATCTGTACAGCTTCCTGCAGCGAGCCATGCTCGATCTCGAGGACCAGCCCGAATCGCTGGAGCTCGTCGTCGCGTCCGGGTTGCTGCACCTCTCCGAGGGTATTGCGGGCGCGCGGGTCCATACGCACCTGATCACGCAGGCCGCGCTCATCGAGCGACAGGGCGACTCCGGCGACCTGGTGGTCCGGCTGAGTCCCAACGCCGGGCCGTCGCTGGAAGACGTCCAGCTCCTCACCGGACTGGAGGTCTTCGACCCGACGAGCGTCCGCGAATTGCACGATTCCCTCGTCACCCAGGTCGCCTCGCCTCTCGACCCCGCGGCCCGCGCGTTCTTGAAGAGCTGGACCGAGCGGGCGCTCACCGTGCCGGTCGACGTCGTCGAGCGGGCGGACGAAGCATCGTCGTCCGATGCCTTCGTGACACCGTCGCCCGTACTCGTGCTGCGCAAGCGCGGCGCCCACGCGCTCATCGAGTACTACAGCCGCATGATCGAGGCAGCCGCCGACGAGTCGAACCCGGTGCCGCTCGGGCTGGCGCAGCTCGTCGAAGCGATCGAACCGGCCGACCGCGTGGCGTGGCTCGACCGTATCGGCACGCCGTCGACCGAGTTCACCGGCGAGCAGCTGATGCCGCTGCCCGCCAACGAGGAGCAGCGCGACATCATCGACCGGCTCGCCGGTGACAGCGGTGTCGTGGTCGAGGGACCACCGGGCACGGGCAAGACCCACACCATCGCCAACATCGTCGCGGCGCTGCTCGCACGGGGCCAGCGCGTGCTGGTCACCAGTGAGAAGGCGCAAGCCCTGCGTGTACTCCGCGAGAAGCTCCCGTCCGAACTGCAGGAACTGTGCGTGGCCGTCACCGACCCGGTGCACGGCGGCACGGTGGAGCTCACCCGTAGCGTCAGCGAAATCGCCATCCGCAAGGCGCAATTCAACGTGCGGCGCGCACAGGAGCGCATCGACGAACTCACTACGCAGCGCAACGACGCACTGGAGCGTCGCGCGACGCTGATGGAACAGATCCGGCAGGCGCGCGCGGAAGAAACCGAGGTCCACGCCGATGTCGCCGCCGGTTACGAGGGGACGGCCGCGTCGATCGTCCGGCGGGTCCGAGCGCACGAAGCCAAGTACGCGTGGTTGCCCGCGCCTCTGCTCACCGACACTCCACCGCTGACGGTCGATGAGCTCGTCACCCTCCACTCGCTGCATCAGCGGTCGAGCGTCGAGCGCGCGCGCCGTCGCCAGCAGCGCTTCCCCGAACTGTCCCTGCCCACCCAGAGGGAACTGCAGTACGCATGCGCCGCCGTCTCCCAGGCATCGAGCGGCACCACCAACGGTGAGACGCAGGGCCTGCTGCGG
>NZ_AJVB01000220.1:0-6231 GCF_000278445.1 Rhodococcus sp. R1101 | reverse complement strand
GGGAATCCCGTGCGGCCCTCGCACCACGCGGTGAACAGGGCGTCGGCGTCGGGCCCGGAATCGTAGGTGATGGCGTCGAAGTCGCCGTTGTAGTTGGTGCGCGCGGTCTCGGGGCGGTGGAACAGGACGTCGGCGTAGAAGTCGCGCCACGCCAGTTCGCTGCGGAAGGTGGCGGCACCCTCGTCCGAGCGGTTCCGCAGGTCGTGCAACAGGGTCCGCGGATGGATGCAGCCGAACTTCAGATAGGGGGAGAGTCCGCTGGTGCCGTCGAAGGCCGGCCGGTCGCGGTCGGTGGCATACCGCTCGAGACCGTCGTCGAGGAATTCCTGCCACCGCTCCACCGCAGCTGCTTCACCGGCGGGCGGCGTGGGCTCGTCACCCTCGTCCGGAATCGGGACACGTGCGGAGCAGCCGGTCGGGTCCACCCAGTCGGCGGTGTCCGGGCCGGTCGCTGCGGGCGTGTGCCGGCCGTGGTCGTTCCAGGCGCGCCGGAAGGCCGAGAACACCTTGTAGGCAGTGCCGTCGGGTTTCTTCACGCGGCCCGGGGTGACGGCGTAGGGGGAGCCGGTGGCCACCAACGGAACGTCGCCGAGAGCATCGGCCACCGCGCGGTCGCGTCGCGTGCCGTACGGGCCGTGGTCGGAACTGATGTGGACTGCGGTCGCGTCGAACTCGGCGACCACCGACGGCACGACCGTCGCGGGGTCCCCCCGGACGACGAGCAGGCGCCCGCCGAGATCCCGGTCGAGTGCTCGCAGGCAACCTGTGAGGAAGTCGCGACGACGCGCCCCGGAGGGCCGGAGCAGTGCGTCGTCGAGGACGAACAGAGCGAGGACCTCGTCGGCGGCCTCGGTGGCGGTGAGCAGAGTGGGCAGATCGTTCAGCCGGAGATCACGACGGAACCAGATGATGCTGGGGCGGGCCATGGATCCAGTGTCGGGGACAATGGGTGCCATGTCCGACGCATTCGATGTACCGATCCGTGACGAGTCGATCCGGCTCGGTCAGTTCCTCAAGCTCGCGAGCCTCATCGATTCGGGTGCAGAAGCCAAGGAAGTGATCGCCGACGGCCTCGTGTCGGTCAACGGTGAGGTGGAGGAGCGTCGCGGCCGTCAGCTGAAGGTGGGCGACGTGGTGGAGATCGCCGGTGCGAGCGCGCGGGTCGCGCACGAATGATGCGGTGACCCGCGCGCCCGGTGATCAGTTCTCGGCGCGGACGACGACGCCGTCGGAGTCGCTGTAGACGATCTCGCCGGGGTTGAACGTCACGCCGCCGATCTCGACGGGCACGTTCTTCTCGCCCGAACCGGTCTGGGTGCTCTTGCGCGGGTTGGTGCCGAGGGCCTTGATGCCGATGTCGAGCGTGCGCAGGATCGCGGAGTCGCGGACCGCGCCGTTGACGATGACTCCGGCCCAGCCGTTGTCGACACCGCGACCGGCGATGATGTCGCCGACGAGCGCGGTGTGGATGCTGCCGCCACCGTCGACGACGAGCACGCCGCCGTTGCCCGGCTCGGAGAGGGTCTGCTTGACGAGCAGGTTGTCCTGGAAACAGCGGATGGTGGTGATGGGGCCGACGAACTCGGTGCGGCCGCCGAACTGGATGAACTGCGTGTCGCAGCTGCGGATGTCCGGGCCGATCTCGTCGGCGAGGTCGGCGGTGGCTGTGAAGGCAGTGGCGTCACTCATGGTGTGAGGATAGGCGGACGCGGTGCCCCGTACGGTGGGAGGCCCGGTCAGGACGCGCGACCGAAACGGCGCTCGTAGTCCTCTCGTTCGCGGTCGGCGCGTGCGCGTGCCTTCGCGCTGAGCAGCTCCGGATCGAGACCGTGCTGCTGGAGCCGGTGCCGTTGCCAGATGGGCATCAACGCCACCGAGAAGTACGTCCACGGCAGCAGCAGCAGCAGCATCATCGAGATCGGGATCCACACCGGTCCCGGGATCAGGAGGAACAGCAGGAGCAGGGGGATCGCCGGAAGATTCCATCGCAGCAGGTACCGGCGCGATCCGCCGGGGCCCAGGATGTCGTCGCGTACCCACTCCCGCATCTCGGGCGGTAGCGTGCGACCGAACATGTAGCCGATCCGCCGCGGGAAATTCGGTCGTGCACTACTCATCATGAGATCCAGGATAGGCCGTCACCTCTCGTAGAGGCCTGTCAGCCTGTCCGCGAAGTTGTCGACGACGACCTTCCTGCGCAGCTTCATACTCGGCGTCAGATCGCCCGACTCGACCGACAGTTCACGTTCGATGATCGTGAACTTCTTGATCTGCTCCCACCGGTTGAGCTGCAGGTTCAGCTCGTCGATGTACTCGGAGATCAGTCCGTGGGTCTTCTCGTGCCGCGCGATCTGCTCGAACGAGCCGCCCGCACCGTTCTTGTTCGCCCACTCGCCGACGGACTCCGGATCCAGGGCCACGAGCGCCACGCAGTAGGGCTTGCCCTCGCCGTAGACGACGATCTCCGAGGCGTAGGGGCACAGGCCCTTGAACGTCGCTGCCAGCGACGACGGCGCGACGTACTTGCCCTGCGACGTCTTGAACATGTCCTTCTTGCGGTCGGTGATGCGCAGGTAGCCCTCGTCGTCGAGGCTGCCGATGTCGCCGGTGCGGAACCACCCGTCGTCGGAGAGCGACTCCGCGGTCGCGTCGGGCCGGTTGTGGTAGCCGGTCATCACACCGGGGCCGCGAACGAGCACCTCACCGTCTTCCGCGATGCGGACCTCGGTGCCCGGGACGGGCCAGCCCACCGTGCCGATCCGGTTGGCGTAGGGACGGTTGACGAACGTCGCCGCCGAGGTCTCGGTGAGACCGTAACCCTCGAGGACGGGGATGCCGACGGCGTCGAACCATTCGCCGACGTCCGGGTTGAGTGCCGCCGAACCGGAGATGAAGAACCGCAGCCTGCCGCCGAAACGTTCGCGAACGGTGGAAAAGACCAGCTTGTCGGCAAGGCCGTGCTGCAGATTGTCGAGCAGGCCGGGTAACCTGCCGTCCTGTCGTGCCTTCGACACCTTCCGGCCCACACCCACGGCCCAGTCGAAGATCTTCTTCTTGGCGCCGCCTTCCTCCTCCATCATCCCCTCGACGCGTGCGTGCGCCTTCTCGAAGATGCGTGGGGCCGCGCCCATGAAGGTCGGGCGAACGACCGCAAGATTCTCGACGATCTTGTCGACACGGCCGTCCACGGCGGTGGGGAAGCCGATCTGCAGGGGGAGGGTGAGCAGCACCTTTCCGAAGACGTGCGACAACGGCAGCCACAGATACTGCAGGTCGTCGGAGGTGAGCATGTGCAGCGCGTCGATGGCGGCGGCCTCGTAGGTCCACGCCGAGTGCGGCAGGCGCACGCCCTTGGGTTTGCCGGTGGTGCCCGAGGTATAGATGAGGGTGGCCAGGTGCTCGGCCCGGATGCTGTGGATCCGGTCGAGCACGGTTCCGGCGTCCTCGGCGAGCAGGCCACGGCCCAGCTCGGCGAGTTCGTCGAAGCCGATCACCCAGTCGCCGTCGCCGGGACCGTCGAGAACGACGACCTTCATGACCTCGGGGAGATCCCCACGGTGACCGACGAGTTTCTCCACCTGCGCTGCGTCCTCGGCGATGACGATCCGGCTGCCGGAATCGGCGACGATGAACGCGACATCCGCGGCGTGGGTGGTGGGGTAGACGGTGGTCGTCGCCGCGCCCGCGCACATGACGGCGAGATCGGAGAGCACCCATTCGTACCGGGTGGACGAGGCGAGGGCCACGCGGTCCTCGGATTCGATGCCCAGGGAGATCAGGCCGGCCGCGAGCAGCCGCACCCGGTCTCCGGTCTGTTCCCAGGTGACCGACGTCCATCCGTCGGCCCCGTCGGGGAAGCGGAAGGCCTCCTCGTCGGGGGTGGCGGACACTCGGTCGAGCAGCAGACGGGCGACCGAGGGAGCGCGGTTGTCGATGACCGCTCGGTCGACCTTTTCCTCGGAGACGCGCGTCGTTGTCGGCATGCCTCGAAGTTTAGGGAGCAAAACCGTGCTTCTGGTCAATATAAGTAGAAACTTATATAGTGGGGTTCGTGCACGGGTTCGAGGTCCTCGCAGATCCGGTCCGACGCCGCATTCTCGAACTGCTCGCGGGCGGTGCGCAGACGGCGGGTGAGATCGTCGCGGTGATCGGCCGGGAGTTCTCGATCTCACAGCCGGCAGTCTCGCAACATCTCAAGACCCTGCGCGACCAGCGGTTCGCGGTCGTCCACAAGGACGGCACCCGGCGCTACTACGAACTCGATCCCGCAGTCCTCGTGGAACTCGAGGACTGGCTCGCGGGCCTGCATCCGCCGGTCCTCGCGGCGCTCGATGCCCTGGAGACCGAGATCGCGCGCGGCAAGCGCGAGCGGCGGAGCCGGGATGTGGCCCCGCCCACGATCCGCCGACCCGACGAGAGAAGGAGATCCTCATGAAGAACGTGATCACGAGCAACGAGACGAATCGCCGCACGGTCGGGCGCCGCACCGTCGAGGGGCGCGAGGCCGAGGTCGTCACGGTCTCGCGCAGCTACCGCACGAGCGCCGAGGACCTGTGGGAGGCGTGCACCGATCCGCAGCGCATCCCCCGCTGGTTCCTGCCCGTCGAGGGCGACCTCCAGGTCGGTGGCCGGTACCGGCTCGAAGGCAACGCCGCCGGCGAGATCCTCACCTGCGATCCGCCGCGGATGTTCACGGCCACCTGGGAATTCGCGGGACAGGTCAGCTGGATCGAGGTGTCGATCCTCCCCGAACCGGGAGGCCGCGCGCGCCTGGAACTCTCACACATCGCCCGCCCCGACGAGCATTGGGAGCAGTACGGTCCGGGTGCGGTCGGTATCGGCTGGGATCTGGCATTTCTCGGACTCGGTCTGCACCTCGAATCGGGAGAATCGGTGAATCCGAAGGAGTTCGAAGCCTGGTCGATGTCGGAGGAGGGACTGCAGTTCGTCCGAGACAGCAGCGCGGCCTGGTGCGAGGCCGACATCGCCGCCGGCGAGGACCCCGAACAGGCACGCGCTGCCGCCGGCCGGACGAGCGCGTTCTACACCGGCGGCTGACGAGCCGGCCGGCCCTTCAGTTCTCCTCCGAGCGACGCCGCTGCCGGGCGTTGGCAAGCGCGGCAGCGGAACGCAACACCTGCGGGGTGCGTCGCGCCGCCCGCAGGACGGCACGGTCGAAGGGGTTGAGCGAGACGCGTCTGCGGGGCGCCTGCAGGGTCGGCTGCCCGCCGACGAGGGCGAAGAGACGGACCTTGCCCGGCACGCCGGCGAGCCGATGCGACCCCCGGTCGGCGAACCACAGGCCCGATCCGCCGGCCAGCTCGCGCGCGTGGCGCGAGACGAGCACTTCCCCCGGGCGGGCGGCGGCGCCGATCCGCGCGCCCACGTGCACGGTCATGCCTGTGACGTCCGTGCCGGTCGGCTCGACGATGCCGGCGTGTACCCCGGCACGGACCTCGAATCCGAGACGGTGCGCCTCCTCGACGATCCGTGCCGCGCACTGCACGGCGGCCACGGGCCCGTCGAACAGGCTGAAGGTGCCGTCCCCGACGGTGCTCACCAGCCGCCCGCCCGCTTCGGTCACCGCGAACCGGACGTCGCGTTCGTGACGTGCGAGCAGGGCCCGGTAGGAGGTGTCGCCGATGCGTGCGAGGAGCTTGGTCGACCCGACGATGTCGGTGAACAGGGTTGCCGCGAAAACGCGCGCGTCGACGGGTGGGACGGACCCGCGGACGAGTTCCTCGACCATGGTCTGGACCTGTGACCATGCTTCGCCGAGCGCGGCGCCGCGCGGGGACGGCCGGGTGATCACCAGCTCTCCGTGCGGCACCAGGCCGGCCAGATATCTCGCCGGGGCCACCGGAATCGAACCCCCGGACACCAGCACCACCTTCGTGGGGCACTGCACCGACCCGAGGGCGTGCGAATAGTCGATCCGCAGACTCGCCTCGAGGTGCGCGCTCATCGTGCTCGGCGACGCCGAGCACCGCTCGAGCATGGCCATCAACCGGCGGTTGTAGGGACTGTCGACGTGCGCGTCGGTCAACGGCACCGTCAGTCCCTCACCCCAATGCCGGACGGCGTCGCGCCACGACTCGACGAAATCGGTGATCCCGGGCTCCGTCCATCCGTGCGGCGGCCGACCGTAGTCGAGCAGGGGTTCGCAGTACGGCGCGACGAGCATCAACGCGTGGACACGGTCGGGTAGCGGTCGCCGCGACGAGTACCTGC
>NZ_AJVB01000219.1:0-6233 GCF_000278445.1 Rhodococcus sp. R1101 | reverse complement strand
GCGACGTACCGCCGACGACATCCGCACCATCGCCGGCAAGAACCGTCTCGTCACCGACCCGTACCCGCTGATGGTCAACGCGATGCCGTTCGTCGACCAGGCCGCGGCCGTGGTCGTCACCTCGCTCGCCGTGGCCCGCGAACTCGGTGTCCCCGACGACCACCTGCTCTACGTGTGGGGCGGAGCCGGCGCGACCGAACCGTCGGACGTGCTGGCGCGTGGCGACTTCGGACGCTCCGCCGCACTCGACGACGCGTTGCGCCGCACCCTGACGGCGACCGACCTGCGCCCCGGCGACTTCGACATCATCGACGCCTACAGCTGCTTCCCCGTGGTGCCGAAACTGCTCGTCGAGCAGCTCGGCCTCCCCCGCGACACCGTCCCGTCGGTGACCGGCGGCCACTCCTTCTTCGGCGGACCGCTCAACAGCTACACGCTGCACTCTGTGGTGTCGGTGGCCGGGCGCCTGCGCCGGGACGGCGAGCTCGCCCTCGTGCACGGCAACGGTGGCTACCTGACCTACCAGCACGTCGTGGTCCTCGGTTGTGCCCCCCACACCGACGGCTACGTCGGCGACCCGGAGCACGTGTTGCTCGAACCGTCCGCACCCGAGGCAGCGACCGACTACAGCGGCGAAGTCCAGATCGTGACGGCCACGGCAGAATTCGGTCGCGACGGCAACCCGTCGGTCGGTTTCCTCGTCGGCCTCACCCCCGACGGCCGGCGCGTCTCGGGCCGGACCGACGCCGCCGGCGCCGCGGTTCTCGCCGCCGGCGCCGACATCGTCGGCGAGACCGTGCACGTCACCGACAACGGCGGTCACCTGACCGTCACCCGCATCGAGCACCTGTCCCCCGAGGAGCCCCGGTCGTGAGCGAACCCGTCGTTCTCGTCGAGAAGCGCGAGCACGTCCTGCTCGTCACCATCAAGCGCCCCAAGGCGGCCAACAGCATCAATGCCGAGGTGCACCGGGCGCTCGGTGAGGCCTGGGAACGCGCCGAATCCGAACGCGGCGTGCGCGTCGTGGTGCTCACCGGCGCCGGCGACGCCGTCTTCTGTGGCGGCGCGGATCTCAAGGCACTCGGCACCGAGGGACCGGACGGGGTCACTCCACCCGAGACCGCACACTGGGGTTTCGCGGGTGTCGTCAAGCACCACATCTCCAAACCCGTCATCGCGGCGGTCAACGGCACCGCGCTCGGCGGCGGCACCGAACTCGCCCTCGCGAGCGATCTCGTCGTCGCCTCCGACACTGCCGAATTCGGGCTGCCCGAGGTGCACCGCGGCCTGATCGCCGGAGCCGGCGGGGTGTTCCGCATCGGCCAGGCGATCCCGCGCGCCGTCGCGATGGAACTGGTCCTGACCGGCAAGCCGATGTCCTCCGCCGACGCCCTGCGCTGGGGACTGGTCAACCGGGTCGTCCCGCAGCCCGAGGTCCTCGACACAGCCCTGGCCCTCGCGGCCGACATCGTTGCCGGCGCACCGCTCGCAGTGCAGGCGAGCAAGACCGTCGCCCGCGGCATCATCGACGGCAACGTTCCCGCCGAGGACCAGGCATGGGAACTGACCGGCAAGGCGCTCGCGCGCCTGACCACCAGCGCCGACACCCTCGAAGGCGTCATGGCCTTCATGCAGAAGCGCGCACCCGTCTGGAAGGGCGAATAGCGATGACCACCACCGAAGTGATCCGCTGGGACACCGACGAGCAGAAGGCACTGCGTCGGCTCGCGGCCGATTTCACCCGCAAGGAGATCGTCCCCCACCTCGACGAGTGGGAACGCGCCGGTGAGATCCCCCGCGAACTCCACCGCAAGGCCGCCGATGCAGGTCTGCTCGGCGCCTCGGTCGCCGAGGAACACGGCGGCTCGGGCGGCACCGCGCTCGACATGCTCGCGATCCTCGAGGAGATCATCCTCGCGGGCGGCTCCTCGGGGCTGATCTCGGCGCTGTTCAGCCACGGCATCGCGACCCCGCACATCGTCGCGTCCGGCAACGCCGATCTCATCGAGCGTTTCGCGCGACCGGCACTCGAGGGCCGGATGATCGGCTCGCTCGCGATCTCCGAACCGAGCGGCGGATCCGACGTCGCGAACATCCGGACCACCGCGCGCCGCGAGGGCGACGAGTACGTCATCAACGGCGCGAAGCTCTACATCACCTCGGGCACGCGCGCCGACTTCGTCACCACCGCGGTCCGCACGGGCGATGCCGGTGCCGGCGGCATCTCGCTCGTCGTCGTCCACACGGACACACCGGGTTTCACGGTATCCCGCAAGCTCGACAAGATGGGCTGGCTGTGCTCCGACACCGCCGAGCTGTTCTACGACGACGTGCGTGTGCCCGCGAGCAACCTGATCGGCGCCGAGAACTCGGCGTTCGGCCAGATCGCGCAGCAGTTCCAGGGTGAGCGGCTGTCGCTGGCGTTCCAGGCCGTCGCCACCGCGCAGCGCAGCTTCGATCTGACCGTCGAGTGGGTCAAGTCCCGCGAGACCATGGGTCGTCCGCTGTCGAAGCGCCAGGTGGTGCGTCACCGTCTCGCCGAGCTCGCCACCGAGATCACTGCGGCACAGACGTTCTGCCGCTCCGTCGCCGAACGGTGGGTCAACGGCGAGGGCATGCTGCTCGAAACCTCGATGGCGAAGAACAACGCCGTCAAGGTGTGCGATCACGCCGTCATGGAGGCGGTGCAGCTCGCGGGCGGTATCGGCCTGATGCGTGAGAGCGAGGTCGAGCGACACTTCCGCGACGCCCGCGTCCTCGGCATCGGCGGTGGCACCAACGAGATCATGAACGAAATCATCGGCAAGCTGCTCGGCCTGTAGGTCTCCACCCGAACTCGGGGGAGGATATGTGCGACTTTCCTTGCGGAAGCGCACATATCCTCCCCCTATTCGTTTCAGTCACGCGCACGGAGCATCTCCAGAACGACGACGACCACCACGGCGACACGCGCGAGCCGGGAGTTCGGGAGAAGCCTCGACCTACCGGATGTTCCGGTGACGGACATGAATCCTCCTGATGAGCGTTGTTTCTGACGACGCCCATCCTGTGACCGCGAGCCGACTCGAGGTCACAGGAATTCAGTCGAGATCTTCGGCGAGCTCCATCCACTGCTCCTCGGCCGTTTCCTTCTCCGCGACCACCTCGCGCAACTGCGCATCGAGCTTCTGCAGACGGTCGGGATCGGTCGCCGCCTCCGCGAGGTCGTGGTGCAGCTTCTCCTCCTTCTCGGTCAGCTTCGCGACGAGACGCTCGAGGCGGGACAGTTCCTTGCGTGCGGCACGTTCCGCGGCACCGTCACGTTTCTTCGGCTGTTCTTCGGCGTCAGCGGATTTCGCGACGGTCGACGCCACCGACGGCACGTCCCCGTCGCCCATGGCTGCGCGCCGGCGCAAGTACTCCTCGATGCCACCGGGAAGATTGGTGAGCCGGCCGTCGCCGAACAGTGCCCACGTCGAATCACAGATACGTTCGACGAGGTACCGGTCGTGGCTGATGACCACGAGGGTTCCCGCCCAGCCGTCGAGCAGGTCCTCGAGCTGCTGGAGGGTATCGATGTCGAGGTCGTTGGTGGGCTCGTCGAGGAGCAGCACGTTCGGCTCGGCCATGAGTACGCGTGTCAGCTGCAGGCGGCGACGCTCACCACCGGACAGGTCGCCGACCGGGGTGCGCTGACGGGCCGGCGTGAAACCGAGCCGTTCGGCGAGCTGACCGGCGGAGATCTCCTTGTCGCCCAGCGTGATCCGCTCCGCGACCTCCTGGACGGCCTCGAGCACCCGCATGTCGGTGGGCAGGTCGTCGAGTTCCTGCCGCAGCCAGCCGATCTCGACGGTCTGGCCCTGGACGCGACGTCCCCGGGCCGGTTCCAGTTCACCCGCGAGCGTGCGCAGCAGGGTCGTCTTGCCCGAGCCGTTGACGCCGACGAGACCGATCCGCTCGCCCGGACCGAGACGCCAGGTGAGGTCGCGGACCAGTTCGCGTCCGTCCGGGGTGGTGAGGGTGGCGTCCTCGAGTTCGATGACGATGCGGCCGAGACGGCGCTTCGCGAACGACGCCAGCGCAACCGTGTCACGCGGCGGCGGCACGTTCGCGATCAGCGCCTCGGCGGCCTCGATCCGGTACTTCGGCTTGGACGTGCGGGCGGGGGCACCGCGACGCAGCCACGCGAGCTCCTTGCGGGCGAGGTTGCGGCGCCGCTCCTCCATCGCGTCGGCCTGACGAGAGCGCTCGGCACGCGCGAAGATCCAGTCGTTGTAACCACCCTCGTAACTCTCGACCCGGCCGTTCACCACTTCCCAGGTGCGGGTCGCGACGGTGTCGAGGAACCAGCGGTCGTGGGTGACGACGACGAGGGCGCTGCGCCGCGACAGCAGGTGCTCGGCCAGCCACTGCACACCTTCGACGTCGAGATGGTTGGTGGGCTCGTCGAGGACCAGCAGGTCGAGATCGCGGACGAGGGCGGCCGCCAGAGCCACCCGGCGACGCTCACCACCGGACAGGCCGTCGACGACCGCGTCGAGACCCAGATTGTCGATGCCGATACCGGTGAGCACCGAGCGGATGCGGGCATCACCCGCCCACTCGTGCTCGGCCACGCCGAGCGGGCCGAGGACGACCTCACCGACGGTCGATCCTTCCGGCAGCCCGCCGCGCTGGGTCACGACGGCCATGCGGAGACCGCCTACGCGGCTCACGCGGCCCGAGTCGGGTTCCTCGATACCGGCGAGCACCTCGAGCATCGTCGTCTTGCCGCCGCCGTTGAGGCCGACGACCCCGATCCGCTCCCCCTCGTTCACGCCGAGGGAGACAGAGTCGAGCAGCGGCTTGATGCCGAAGGACTTCGACACCTGTTCGAGGTTGATCAGATTCGCCACGTGGAGCAACGCCTTCCGAGAATTGCGGGGATGTACTGCGGGAGCAGCGGGATCAGGGGTGGGCGGGATCGGCAGCGTCGACGACGCGGGCGCCGGGCACCGGGCCGGACGCGACCCGCACCGTGCGGCACACACCCGCACCGGCGAGTTCGGCGCTCACCGTGACGGCGGCGTGCTGGTCCTCGACGAGGAACGCGCAGGTCGGGCCGGACCCGGAGACGATGCCTGCCAGAGCGCCGGCCTCGACACCCGCCCGGAGCGTGCGCCGCAACAGGGGGTCGAGCGACAGGGCCGCGGCCTGCAGATCGTTGCCGAGCAGCGGCGCGAGTTCGCGGGCGTCGCCGGAGCCGAGCGCGGAGAGCACCGCGTCGGCGCTGCCGAGCCGGTGGGGTTCGCCTTCCGCGCGCAGACGGTCGAGCTCGTGGAAGACGACGGGAGTGGACAGGCCGCCCTTCGCGAGGGCGAGCACCCAGTGGAAGGTGCCGCGGGTGAGAACGGGGACGAGTCGCTCGCCCCGCCCCGTTCCGATCGCCGTTCCGCCGTGCAGGCAGAACGGCACGTCGCTCCCGAGCCGGGCGGCGAGATCCGCGAGATCCTCCCGCGACGCCCCGATCCCCCACAGCGCGTCGAGCGCGACGAGCGTCGCAGCCGCGTCGGCACTGCCTCCGGCCATCCCGCCTGCGACGGGGATGCCCTTGTCGATCGTGATCGCCACGTCGGGGGTGCGTGCGGCCCGCTCCGCCATCATCTCGGCGGCGCGCCAGGCCAGATTCGTCGAGTCGGTGGGTACCGCATCGGCGTTCGCTCCGCGCACCGTCACGCTCAGGGTATCGGCGGGGACCACCGACACCTCGTCGTACAGGGACAGGGCCTGGAAGACAGTGTGCAGGTCGTGGTAGCCGTCGGGACGGAGGTCGCCGACCGCGAGATGCAGGTTGACCTTGGACGGGACCCGCACTGTCACGGGGGTCGGCACGACGGAAAGCACGAGTACAGAGCTTACTCGGGATACGGAAGCTTCCCGACCGCCGCGGCCACGCTCTACGATCGGGCGACTCGTGAACACTGTGGAGGAAATATGACTCGATCTGTACGCAATGCAGTCGCCGTCTGCGTCATCGCCGCGGCAGCTTCGCTGGGAACCGCCGGCGTCGCCTCGGCCGAACCGGCTCCGCCGCGCGTCTGCTCGCTCGGCGACCTGGTCCTGCGCTCGCTGAATCTCGTGGACTGCGTCAATCCGCCCACCGGCTCCGCCGGAGTGGCGACCGGTTCGGCCGACTCCACAGGATCGTCGACCGGCTCGTCCGGCCTGGGCATCACCGGTTACGGGGCGATGATCGGCTGACCGGACACAACGAA
>NZ_AJVB01000218.1:0-6305 GCF_000278445.1 Rhodococcus sp. R1101 | reverse complement strand
GCGGTCGAGCAACTGCCACGGCGTGTCGCCGACGACCTGCGGCCAGAAATACCGCAGCTGCCGCAAGGCGGCCGCGTGGAAGGTGCGTGCCTGCACCTGGGTGCCGTCGCCACCGATACCGAGAGCACGCAGACGTGAGCGCATCTCCCCTGCCGCACGGGCGGTGAAAGTGACGGCGAGGACCTGGCTCGCCGAGACGTGCCCGGCGGAGACGAGGTGCGCGATGCGTCGGGTGATGGTGCGGGTCTTGCCGGTGCCGGCACCGGCGAGCACACAGACCGGTCCTCGTGGGGCGAGTACTGCTGCCGCCTGCTCGGGATCGAGACCCTCCACCACATCCGCACACATGGCCTCCATCATGACAGTGGCCGCCGACAGTGCAGACCACCGGTGACGCCGAGTGCGTGGTGCGGATCACACCTGACCCCGGTCGCGGAACATGCCCGGCCGCTGTGGTGTTCTCGAAGACATGACGACCACCGATGCACCCGCCCTCACCGTCTACTCCACCACCTGGTGCGGTTACTGCAGGCGGCTGAAGACCCAGCTCGACCAGAACGGCATCGCGTACACCGAGGTCGACATCGAATCGGATCCGGCCGCCGCGGAGTTCGTCGGCAGCGTCAACAACGGCAACCACGTGGTGCCCACCGTCAAGTTCGCCGACGGCAGCACCGCCACCAACCCGTCGCTCGCCGAGGTCCAGCGCGCTCTGGGGCTGTAGGTTCTCGTCGCTCGTCCACGGAGCCGGTCGCGTTCACCGCGGCCGGCTCCTCTCATCGCCGAACCCCGGTCATTCCTTGGCCCAGCCCTCGAGCATCCCGCGCGCGATCGAGATCGAGCCGGGCAACAGCAGCGGGGCGTCGTCGGCCGAGGCCCAGTCGCCCGTCGCCAGTGCCGCGCGGACCTCCTCGCGCGTGAACCACCGCGCTTCGCCGATCTCGCCGTCGCGGAAGTCCAGGGCCTGCTCGGGATCGGCGATCGCCGCGAATCCCAGCATGAGCGACCGGGGGAACGGCCAGGGCTGACTGCCGAGATACCGCACGTCGCGCACCTCGACGCCGACCTCTTCCCGGATCTCCCGGACCACACATGATTCGAGGGACTCGCCGGCTTCGACGAAACCGGCGAGGACGGAGAAACGCCGTTCGGGCCACACCGGCTGCCGGGCGAGCAGGACACGGTCGTGCCCGTCGTGCACGAGGCAGATGATCGCCGGATCCGTGCGGGGGAACTCCTGGTGCCCGGTATCGGTGCTGATCCGCGACCAGCCGGACATCGTCGGGCGGGTGGGCGAGCCGTCGACCGCGCTGTAGCCGGCGTTGTCGTGCCAGTTCAGCAAGGCGACCGCGCTGACCAGCAGGTCGGCATCGGCATCGTCGAGGTGCTCGCCGACACGCCGCAGGTCGGCCACCGTGCCCGTCTGGGCGAGGACCCGGGTGGCCCAGACGTGGCGTCCGTCGCGGATGCCGAGGAAGATCGCGCCGGCGACCGGCTCGGGGCCGAGTTCGGACGCCTCGCCGAACACGAGCGCGCCGTCGGACACACGGACCTGGTTCCGCCGGTCGACCCGCAGGAGCTTCGCCTCGGCCCATCCGGTGCGCAGGGCATCCTCGTCCGACCGCAGTTCCTCCGCCCGGTCGACGACGGTACGGGAGAGCAGCGGGGTACCCGACAGAGCGAAACCGGTCACACCAGCACCCTAGCCACGCATGGCGCCCGGCGGTGAACCCACCAGCCGGATGTAGAGCAGTTTGTCGCTCGCTTCGAGCGCGTCGACCTCGGGCGAACCGATCCGCCACATCCGCCCGTCGCGGACGACGGCGAGAACGATGTCCTTCAGATGCCGGGGGGATCCCCCGACCTCGCCGGGCTCGACGTCGCGTTCGGTGATGGCGAATCCCGCTTCCGGTGTGAGCAGGTCCTCGATCATCTCGACGACGTTCGGCGTGGTCGTGGCGATACCGAGCAGACGACCCGCCGTCTCCGACGAGATGACCACCGAGTCGGCACCCGACTGACGCAGCAGGTGGGTGTTCTCCGACTCGCGGATGGCGGCGACGATCTTCGCGCGCGGGGCGATCTCGCGGGCGCTGAGGGTCACGAGCACCGCGGTGTCGTCGCGGTTCGCGGCGACGATCACCGCCGACGCGTGCTGCACGCCGGCGAGTCGGAGCACATCGGACTTCGTCGCCGAACCCTGAACCGTCACGAGGCCCTGCCCGGCGGCGGACTCGAGAACCACCGGATCGGTGTCGACCACGACGATCTCGGACGGGGGTACCCCGTCGCCGAGCATGGCGTCGACCGCGGTACGGCCCTTGGTGCCGTAACCGATGACGACGGTGTGATTACGCACGCGGCGCCTCCAACGCTGGATCTTGAATGCTTGACGGGAACTCTCGGTCAGTGCCGACAGAGTGGTACCGACCAGCACGATGAGGAAGAACACCCGGAGCGGCGTGATCAGCAGGATGTTGATCAGGCGCGCTTCGGGGGTGAAGGGGGTGACATCGCCGTAGCCGGTGGTCGAGAGCGAGACCGTGGCGTAGTAGACGCAGTCCAGCAGGGACAGTTCGTTGTCCTGGGAGTCGATGTACCCGTCACGATCGAGGTAGACGACGACGACCGCGAGGAACAACGCCGCGAACGCGTAACCGATGCGACGGGCGATCGCGAGTCCGGGACTGGTTTGCTCCTGGGGTACGCGCAGCACACCGACGAGCGCGAAGTCGGGGCGCTCGGTGAGTTGATCGGAGCGGCTGAACCGCGCACGCAACCTCCCGGGCATCGCGGTGTCCCACCTTCCTGCTGTCGGCCTCCACTGGCGGCCACCCTCGGTCGTCGCGGTACCGAACGGACTGCGCCCGATACCGGATCGCAGCGTACCGCCGCGCGCTAGTGTGGCACGCATGTCCACGAACGCGGCGCAGCGCTCTGCGATCCGGCTGTCAGGTCTTCTTCTCGGCGTCGGCATCCTGCACTTCGTGCGACCGGAGCTCTTCGACGGCATCGTGCCGCGCGCCCTCCCGGGTGATGCCCGCACCTACACCTACGCCTCCGGGGTGGCGGAGATCGCCGTCGCCGGCGCGCTCGCCGCCCCCCGCACCCGTCGCCTCGGTGGTTCCCTGGCCGCGGCGTTGTTCCTCGCGGTCTTCCCCGCCAACCTGCAGATGGCCGCGACGTGGTTGCGCAGCCCGAAGCTCTCCCCTGCCGCCAAGGCCCTGTCCCTCGCCCGGCTGCCGCTGCAGATCCCCCTCGTCACCGAAGCGCTGAAGGTCCGCCGCACCTCGGTTCGCTGAGCGATCGACCGTTCGCGGTGATTGAGGCCACAGTGAGCGGGTATGCGTCGGTATGGACACCGGACGTGGTCTGAAGGTGGTCGTCGTCGGCGCGACCGGCAATCTGGGAACCGGCATCGTCGAGGCGCTCGGCAGGGAACCCGCCGTCGCGGAGATCGTGGGCGTCGCACGACGGCCGACGGAGTGGACCGCGCCCAAGGCGACCTTCACGGTCGCCGACACCTCCACCGACGACTTCCGTCCGATCGTGCGGGGCGCCGACGCGGTGATCCATCTGGCGTGGCTCTTCCAGCCCACCCACCGTCCGGAGGTGACCTGGAAGAACAACGTGCTCGGCGCGATCTCGGTGTTCGAGGCGGCGGCCGCCGAGAAGGTTCCCGCCCTGATCTACTCGTCGTCGGTGGCCGCCTATTCGCCCGGACGGTCGACGGATCGTGTCACCGAGGACTGGCCTACGCACGGGTGGCCGGGCGCTGCTTATCCGCGCGAGAAGTCGTATCTGGAGCGCTGTCTCGACACCCTCGAGTCCCGGGCGCCGGAGATGCGCATCGTGCGGATGCGGCCCTACTTCATCTTCAAGCGCGAATCGGCGACCTCGCAGCGGCGACTGTTCGTCGGTCCCCCTGCTGCCGGGGAATCTGCTGCGTAGCGGACTGCTGCCCGCGATGCCGCTGGTCGAGGATCTGCGGGCCCAGGTGTTGCACACGAGCGATGTGGCCGATGCCTTCGTCCGTGCGACGGTCCGGCCGGTCCGCGGCGCGTTCAACCTTGCGACGGAACCGCCGGTGGACGGCGCGTTCCTGGCGGAGATGTTCTCCGCCAGGAAGATTGCGGTGCCGCGTGCGGCCCTCCGCGCGGCGGTGCGGGCGGCGTGGCACGCGCACCTCGTCCCGGCCTCCCCCGGGCTGCTCGACACCGTGCTGCAACTTCCGCTGCTCGACAGCACCCGCGCCCGCACCGAATTGGGCTGGAAACCGCGGTATTCGCCGCCCGAGATCCTCGAGGAGTTCCTGTCGGGTCTGCGGGAGGGAGCCGGGATGCCCACGGCTCCACTGGCCCCCGACACCGCCGGGCGCCGGGCGCACGAAGTGGCCACCGGGGTGGGGCAGCGCCCCTGAGCCCGAACGGGTTCGGGCAGCGCCCCTGAGCCCGAACGGGTTCGGGCAGTGCCCCTGAGCCCGAACGGGTTCGGGCAGTGCCCCTGAGCCCGAACGGGTTCGGGCAGTGCCCCGAGGCTCGTCACCGCGACGACAACAGGATCTTCGCAAGTTCGACCGGTCGCGCCAGTGCCGGCAGGTGACCGCTGTCGACGAGTTCGGGTTCTACACCGACGCGTTCGCGCGACAGGCGCGTCACGAGCGACAGCGGCAGCAGTCTGTCGTGCCGCCCGGCGACCACACGCACGGGCACGCCCGGCCACCGATCGGCGTTCCAGGCCGGCTCGAAGGCCGCATCGGCAGGCGCTGATGCCTCGTGGGTGAACGCGTCGGCGACGACCTCGTCGGGCACATCATGGAAGAACAACTCGCGCAGATCCATCGGGGCATCGGGATCGCGACCCGCAGCGACGTCCTGTTCACGCCTCGCTTCCTCGTGCCCGACGTTCCCCCACCAGCTGCCCGGCGACTCGCCGGGCGCCGGGATCATCGGCGCGACGAGGACGAGTTCGTCGACGATGCACCGCTCGGCGACGAGCACCGCCGTGAAGGCCGACATCGACTGGGCCACCACCACCAGCGGGGGCGGCACGTTCCGAATCGCCTCGACGACGACATCGGCGTAGTCGTACTGGCCCGCCGACCCGTCCGCATAGGGCAGGTCGACCGCGATCGTGCGGTGCCCGTGACGTTCGAGCAGCGGGATCACCCGATGCCAGTACCACGGGTCGGATCCGGCTCCTGGGAGCAGCACGAAGGTCGCCACAGTTCTTTCCTAGTCCTCCGCCTCGGAATCCGCGGTGGATTCGCGCCGCAGGTTCCCCGCCTCGAGAACGAGCCGTTCGAGCATCGCCGCGCCGGGCAGCTCGTCGGGTGCAACGGTGCGTCCGGTGCGGACGTAGTGGAAAGCCGCTCGGACCTTGTGCAGCGGCAGTTCGGCCGGTCGGCCGGTGAGCCGCTCGGTGCGTGCCGCCATCAGCTGCGCCCAGGCGAGACGGTAGGCAGCGAGCTGCACTCCCACCGTGGCGAGCTTGTCCCCTTCCGGTTCGGCACCGGTCTTCCAATCGATGACCGTCCAGCCTCCGTCCGGATCCTCGAAGACCGCGTCGATGCGTCCGCGGATGACGGTGCCGGCCAGAGCGGTTTCGAACGGCACCTCCACCTCGACGGGATTGCGCGACGCCCACTTCGACCGCAGGAACGCTTCCTGGAGCCGGTCGAAGTGCGAATCGTCGCCGTCCTCGTCGTCGGCGCCGGGAAGCTCGTCGAGGTCGAGCAGGCGCGTCGCGCCGAATCTGCGCTCGAGCCACGCGTGGAAGGCCGTGCCGCGACGCGCGAGCGGATTGGGCCGGAACGGCAACGGACGGCGCAACCGGGCCGCGAGGGCATCGGGGTCGGTGGCGAGGTCGACGAGCTGACTGACGGACAGCTGCGCGGGCAGCACCACTTCGGCGCTCTGCTCGGCGCGCTGTTCGCGTTCGGCCAGCAACGCGTCGACGTCGGTGGCCCACTCGTCGGGATCGTCGTCGTACCCGGTCGGGAGGTCGGTCCGGTCGAACTCGGCGAGGACGAGCGCTGCGCCGCGTTCGATGTCGCCGCGCCGCGCGCCGAGCGGGTCGCGCGGCCACAGCGCGCTGCGCGGTGACGCCGTGAGGGGGTTCTCCTGCTCGGGCTCGGGTTCGGGCGCCCAATGATCGATCGAACCGAGCTCGGGTCGCGCCGTGACGATCCCGTGCAGTTCCTCGAGGAAGGGCGAGGGTCCCTTCGGTTCGGAGCCGGTGTCGGCCCAGGTGGTGGCCGGAGACGAACGAGGGCTCGTTCGGTGCGGGTGAGGGCGACGTAGAAC
>NZ_AJVB01000217.1:0-6313 GCF_000278445.1 Rhodococcus sp. R1101 | reverse complement strand
GCGTCGCCCCTGGTCGAGGCTGCCGTCGAGGAAGATCGTGCCCGTCTCCGCGCAGGTCACGGCCGAGCCGGTGACGACCCCGTCGAGATCACCGAGGTCGGCTGCGGGCCTGTCGGTGGAGTCGACCACCACCTCGCCACCGAACTCCGCCAGCCACGACCGATCCAGGCCCTCCGGGACCCCGACGCGGCGCACCCCGCGATCCGTGAGGATCTTCGCCAGCACGACGGGCAGATCCTCCGGCGTGCTCTCGTGCACGTGAGCCTTGTAGTCGACCAGCCGATCGACCAGCAGCTCACGGCGCTCGGCGTCCGGTAGGGTGCGTCCGAGACGATAGTCGCGCGGTACCTCGACCGGTGTCGGCGGTGCGAGGGTCTGCGCCGAACGGATCCGGCCGAGAATCGCGTCGCGGCTGCTCATCGCTGCTGTCCTTCCTCGCGTGCCTTCGCGAGCGCGGCACGGCCTTCATCGGATGCCCACCATTGCCGGAAGGTCTGTTTCGGCGGGGCCGGCATGTCACGGGCGTCGGTCCAACCGGCGAGCGGACCGGGCAGACTGGTGATCTTCCCCTTCTTGCCGGCGAGGACGCGGCCGAGTCCGGCGGCCTTCTGCGCGGCCGTCCAGCGCTGCGAGGACGACATGGCCAGCGAGGCGGCCTTCATCGCCGCAGCCTCGGGCCCGAAGCGGGCGTGTTCGACCTTCTGGTGGCGCAGTTCCACCAGCAACGAGGGGATGTCGATCTTGACGGGGCAGGCGTCGTAGCAGGCACCGCACAGGCTCGATGCGAACGGCAGGCTGGCGTTGGGGTCGTCGGGTCGGTCCATCCCGGCCAACTGCGGGCTGAGGACGGCGCCGATCGGGCCCGGGTAGGTCGAGCCGTAGGCGTGGCCCCCGGTGCGCTCGTAGACCGGGCACACGTTCAGGCATGCCGAGCACCGGATACAGTGCAGCGCTTCACGTCCGATCTCGTCGGCGAGCGCGGCGGTGCGGCCGTTGTCGAGCAGCACGAGATGGAACTCCTGCGGGCCGTCGCCGGGGGTGACACCGGTCCACATCGACGTGTAGGGATTCATGCGCTCCCCCGTCGACGAGCGCGGCAGCAGCTGCAGGAACACCTCGAGGTCACGGAAGGTGGGCAAGAGTTTCTCGATGCCCATGACGGTGATGAGTGTCTGCGGCAGCGTCAGGCACATGCGGCCGTTGCCCTCGGATTCGACGACGGCGAGGGTGCCGGTCTCGGCGATGCCGAAGTTCGCGCCCGACACCGCGACCGGCACGGTCATGAACTTGTGACGCAGGAACTTTCGTGCCGCGGCTGCGAGATGACGGGGGTTGTCGTCGAGGTCGGGGTCGACGTCCGGCATCTCACGCAGGAAGATCTCGCGGATCTCGGCGCGGTTGCGGTGGATGGCGGGCACCAGGATGTGCGAGGGCTTGTCGTGGCCGAGTTGGACGATGAGCTCGGCGAGGTCGGTCTCGTAGGCCGCGATCCCCCGTTCTTCGAGATGCTCGTTGAGCCCGATCTCCTGGGTGGCCATCGATTTGACCTTGATGACCTCGTCGGATCCTGTCTTCCGGATCAGCTCGGTGACGATGGCGTTGGCCTCGGCGGCGCCGGCAGCCCAGTGCACCACGCCACCACGCGCGGTCACCGCCTCCTCGAGCTGGGTGAGCAGCTCCGGGAGGCGGTTGAGCACGTCGGTCTTGATGGCGGCGCCGGCGTCGCGCAGTTGTTCCCAGTCGGGCAGTTCCCCGGTGACGTTCAGTCGCTTGGCACGGATGGTGTGGGTAGCCTTGCCGATGTTGCGCCGCAACTGCGGGTTCGCGAGTTCCTGGTGCGCTGCGTCGGGGAACTTTCTGATGCCGCGCAGATTTCCGGATCCACGCGGCGGGACGGTGGGCATACCGAGTGCGGTCACGCGGGCACTCCCTTGGGGGCGACGGTCGGTTCCACGGAGGCGAGGATCTCGGCGAGGTGGATGGTGCGGGTACCGGTGCGCAGGCGCGTGAGACCACCGCCGATGTGCATCAGGCACGACGAGTCGCCGGCGCTGCAGTATTCGGCGCCGGTGGCGGCGACATTGCTCAGCTTGTCGGCGAGCATCGCAGTGGAGGTCTCGGCGTTCTTGATCGCGAAGGTGCCCCCGAACCCGCAGCACGAATCGGCCTCGGGCAGTTCGACGAGATCGATCTCGCGCACGGCTCGCAACAACTGGAGCGGCTTCTCCCCCACCCGCAGCATCCGCAACGAATGACAGGTGGGGTGATAGGTCACCCGGTGCGGGAAATAGGCGCCGACGTCGGTGACGCCGAGGACGTCGACAAGGAATTCGGACAACTCGTACGTCTTGGCCTTGACGGTGTCGACCCGTCCGCACAACGACGCGGAACCGTAACGGGAGGCGACGATGTCGTGCTGGTGGCGAACGGATCCGACGCACGATCCGGAGGGGGCGACGACGGCGTCGATGCCGCTGTCGCCGAAGGCGTCGACGTAGTTCTCGACGAGCGGCAGCGCGTCGGGTTGGTAGCCGGTGTTGACGTGCATCTGACCGCAGCAGGTCTGGCGTTCGGGGAAGACGACGTCGTGCCCGAGCCGGGTGAGGAGCAGGGCGGTGGCCGAGACGGCCTTCGGGAACATCGTGTCGCCGAGGCACGTCGCGAACAGGGCGATTCGCATGAAGATCTCCGCATCGGGGGTGTGGTCTGACCACATTGAACCACACGTCAGGGAGATCCGCCGCACATTGGCGGACAGCGACCGCATATTCCGTCAGGGGTCGACTGTGACGCGGACCATGGTGTACTTTCACGTGGTCTGACCACATGGGTCGAAATCGCATCCGCCGCCGAGAGCGGCGCAACCACAGGAGTTTCGTGTGGCAACCCGGATATCGGCGGTGACATTCACACCCGCCACTGACGCCATCGCAGGCAGCCTCACCGCATCGGCTCTCGTGGGCCTTGCGCTGCTGTTGACCTTCTTCGTCCTGCTCGCGGGCTTCAAGCTCAAGGCCTGGTATTCCGGACTCGGCGCCCTCGCCGTCGCGCTCGTCGTCGCCATCGTCGGCTTCGACATGCCCGCGCCGCTGGCCGGCCTGTCCGCTCTGCAGGGCATCACCTTCGGGCTCTTCCCGGTGATGTGGATCGTGATCACCGCGATCTGGTTCTACGAACTCACCGTCGTCAGCGGCCGGTTCGAGGATCTGCGGCGCATCTTCAACTCGATCGGTCACGGCGACATGCGGATCCAGGCGATGCTCATCGCCTTCTGCTTCGGCGGCATGCTCGAAGCACTCGCCGGATTCGGCGCACCCGTCGCGATCACCGGCGCCATGCTCGTCACCCTCGGCATGCCCGCTCTGCGCGCCGCGGTCACGGTTCTGATCGCCAACACCGCGCCGGTCGCCTTCGGCGCCATGGCGATTCCGATCACCACCGCCGGTGCGCTCACCGGCATCCCTGCCACCGAGATCGCCGTCGTCGTGGGCCGTCAGACACCGATCCTGGCCCTGTTCGTGCCGCTGCTGCTGCTCTTCCTCGTCGACGGTCGTCGCGGGGTCCTGCAGGCCTGGCCGATCGCGCTCGTCACCGGCACGACCTTCGCGCTGGCCCAGTTCTGGTGCTCGAGCCACTTCTCGTACGAACTCACCGATGTCGTCGCCTCGCTCGCCGGGCTGACCGCAGCTGTGCTGATGCTGCAGGTCTGGAAGCCGCGGACCCCCGACGACCAGCGTTCACGCGTTCATAACGATGCCGTGGCCGTGCAGGCGGGCAGCGGCGGGCCCGGCGCCGCCCTGGCCCCGAAACGTCACGTCGCCGACGACTCGCTGACCACCTCGCGTGTCGTCATGGCCCTGTTCCCGTATCTGCTGGTCATCACGGTGTTCGGCATCGCCAAGCTGTGGACGGTCGGTGTCGACCTGCCGGAGCGTCTCGCGGCCACCGACGTCAGGATCGAGTGGCCCGGCCTGTACGGCAATCTGCTCACGGGCGACGGTGACACATCGAGCAGCGCGGTCTACACCTTCTCGTGGCTGTCGTCGCCGGGAACACTGCTGCTGCTCAGCGGCGCGATCGTCACCCTCGTCTACGCGCGGTGGGACAGCGGCGGCATGTTCCCGCTGACCGTCCGCCGGGCCGTAGCCACCTTCGGCACCACCGTGGTGCGGATGAAGCTCGCCATCGCCACGGTGGCCACCGTCCTGGGTCTGAGTTATGTCATGAACCAGTCGGGCCAGACCGTCGCGATCGGCACGTGGCTCGCCGGCACGGGTGCGATCTTCGCCCTGTTCTCCCCGATCCTGGGTTGGCTCGGCACCGCCGTCACCGGTTCGGACACCTCCGCCAACGCCCTGTTCGCCCGCCTGCAGCAGGCGGCCGGTCAGACCGCCGGCATCGACCCGACGCTGCTGGTCGCGGCGAACACCTCGGGTGGTGTGGTCGGCAAGCTGATCAGCCCGCAGAACCTCACCATCGCCGCCACCGCGGTCGCTCGGCCGGGTAGCGAATCGGTGTTGTTGCGCAAGGTGATCGGCTACAGCGTCGCGATGCTCGTCATCCTCTGCGTGCTGGTCTACCTGCAGTCCATGCCGGTGTTGTCCTGGATGCTTCCCTGATCCGGAATCGACTAGGCTCTGAAGTCATGTCGTCGTCCGAGGGTCGTGCATGGGAGCAGGTGCTGAACCACCTGGAGCAGATGCTGGTCACGGGAGAGCTCGGCCCGGGCCAGCGTCTGCCCCCGGAGCGCACGCTCGCCGCGCAACTCGGCGTCGGCCGGTCCTCCGTTCGTGAGGCACTGCGGGTGATGGAGGCCCTCGGATTGCTCAGCACCCACACCGGGTCCGGGCCGAACGCCGGCGCAATGATCGTCTCGCGTCCCACCGGCGGGATGTCGATGCTCATGCGCCTGCAGGTCGCGGCGCAGAACTTCCCGGTCGCCGACATCGTCCGCACGCGTCTGGTGCTCGAGACGGAAGTGATGCAGGCGCTGGCCAACCGGACCCCGGCCCCGGAACTCTCCCATGCCGAGGAACTCCTGGACGCGATGGACGCTCCGGCGCTGGCCGCACCCGAGTTCCTGGTTCTCGACGCCCAGTTCCATGTTGCGATGGCCGATGCGGCCGGCAATCTCGTCGTCGCGGCGATGATGGCCGGTCTGCGCGACTCGATCGAGAGCTACGTCCTCGCGGGCGCGCCGCACACCGACTGGCCCGCGACCTGCGTGCGGTTGCGTCACGAGCACCGCGGTCTCGTCGACGCGGTCCGCGCCGGCGACGCCACGCTCGCACGCAAGCGCATCGTCGAGCACATCCGCGGTTACTACGCTCAAAGTTTCGGCGCCGACGCGTTCTGACTCCGCTCCCGCACACCTGCACGGTCGACCCGGTCCGACGAGACAAACTGTCGGGCCGGGCTTTTCGGATGTTCGATCACTGCTCTTGCAACTGCCGGATGGCGTCGACCAGCGGCGCCAGGACGGGTTCGGTCGCGGCCTCGTCGAGCGCCTCCCGCAGGGCGGTGTTGTGGGTGGGCCGGGCCTCTTCGAGCAGGCGCCGACCGGCGTCGGTGACGTCGGTGTAGATGCCGCGACGATCGGTAGGACACAGATAGCGCGAGAGCAACCCACGATCCTCGAGCCGCGTGACCAACCGCGTCGTCGCGCTCTGACTGAGAACCACAGCATCGGCGACCTGACGCATCTGCAGGTGCCCGCCCTCCCCGTCGTGCTGACGGTTGAGCACATCCAGCAGCGAGTACTCACGCACGCTCAACCCGTGGCCGGACTGCAGGGCGCTCTCGATCCGGTTCTCGATCCGCCCGTGCAGGAGCGACAGCGCCGACCAACTGTTGGCCAGCGCGGTCATCGAGGGGTCCGTGGCGGTCATGGTCGGCTCCTGGGTCGGCTCGTACGAACAGGTGACGCCGACGGCATGCCGACGTTGTCGCAACGCTCACTATACCCGCGCTTGCAATTAGTCGGCGACTGCAATTATTGTCTACGCCAGTAAAGCGCGTCTGCGTCTCTTCTCGATCGAAGGATCGTTCTCATGCCACTCGCTCTGCTGGCCCTGGCCATCGGCGCCTTCGGGATCGGCACCACCGAGTTCGTGATCATGGGTTTGCTCCCCCAGGTCGGATCGGATCTCGGCGTGTCGATCCCCACGGCCGGATATCTGGTCACCGGCTACGCCCTCGGCGTCATGATCGGCGCCCCGATCATGACGGCGCTCGGCACCCGGATCTCCCGTAAGAACATGTTGATGCTGCTCATGGGCCTGTTCGTCCTGGGCAACGCCGTCTCCGCCCTCGC
>NZ_AJVB01000216.1:0-6378 GCF_000278445.1 Rhodococcus sp. R1101 | reverse complement strand
GGACAGTGAGTGGATTCGCGCGGTGTGCCGCGCGAATGCCACTGCACTGTTCGGGCTCGACGGCTGAGTGCGCGGGGCGGTGCCCCGCGCACTCAGACGGAGATCGCGCGCCGGAGGATCTTGCCGGTCGCGTTGCGCGGGAGCAGATCCTGCGTGATCCGCCAGACGGTCGGGACCTTGTAGTAGGCCAACTGCTCGGCACAGAAGGACCGCAGCTCGTCCTCGCCGACGGTGCTGGTGGACCGCAGCACCACCACAGCTGCGACCTCCTGACCCAGATCGTCGTGTTCGACGCCGATCACGGCGCATTCCACGACGTCGGGATGTTCGTCGAGGCGCTGTTCGATCTCCGTCGGGTATACGTTCTCCCCGCCGCGCAGGATCAGATCGGACCGTCGCCCGGTCAACCGCAGGCGGCCGTTCTCGACCGTGCCGTAATCCCCGGTGCGCAACCATCCGTCGGCGGTGATCGCGGCTGCGGTCGCGTCCGGGTCCTCCCAGTAGCCGAGCATCACGTAGGGGCTGCGGACGCACACCTCACCTTCGGTGCCGTCGGGTACCCGCTCACCGAACGGATCACGGATCTCCAGGCTCACCGTGATGATCGGGTTGCCGAGCGTGCCGGGGAACGCCTCGAGTTCGGGAGCCGTAGCCACGGCGATGGCCGTGCTGCATTCGGTCAGTCCGTAACTGTCCACCAGCGCCTGCTCCGCGAAGGGGAACTTCTCGCGCAACCGCTGCTTCAGCGCGGGGGAGGACGGAGCCGACGCGAGCGCGAACGCCGTGAGCGAGGACAGGTCGTACCTGTCGGGGTTCTCGTGCTCGAGCATGCGCGCGGCCATGGTCGGCACAGCGCCCCAGTTGGTCACCTTCTCCCGCTCGATGAGGGTGAACACCTTGTCGACGTCGAATGCGCCTTCGGTCATGACGACGGCACTGCCCGTCGCCAGTCGCGGCACCGCCAGATTGTGCAGGCTCGCGATGTGGAACAGCGGCGAGACCAGCAGGTACCGGCTCTCGCTGGGTACCGAGTCGTCGTAGGGGCGCTGGTACATCCCCGCGACCAGCGCGTCCGAAAAACGGTGGTAGTCGACCACGGCGAGGACGTTGCGATGCGAATGCAGGGCACCCTTCGGGCGCCCGCTCGTCCCGCTGGTGAACAGGATGACCGCCGGATCGTCCTCGTCCACGTCGGTGGACGGCAGTTCCGAGCCGGCCTTCTCGGACACGATCCGCGGCACGTCCTGCTCGATGGTGAGCAGCTCGTAGCCGGAGGCGTCGGCCGCGGTGAGAAGCTGGGCGCGCTTGGCGTCGGCGACGATCACCTTCGGCCCGGTGAGATCCACCCCGTAGGCGATCTCGGCCGGAGTCCACCACGAGTTGAGTCCCACCGCGATCGCGCCGAGGCACTGGGCGGCCCAGAAGGTGACGATCCATTCGGGCGAATTGGCGGCCAGGACGGCGACACGATCACCCTTGCGCACGCCGTAGTCGTCACGCAGTGCGGTGGCCAGTGCGGCGACCGCATCGGCGTGTTCGGTGAACGAGATCCGGCGATCGGCGGTGACGAGGTAGTCGCGATCGCCCCACCGCCGGGATTCGGCGACGAGGTCGCCGATCCGTCTGCCGCGGTTGCGCATCACCTGCATGCGGTTACCGCGTACGTCCTCGTCCACGAGCTCGAATCGGCCGCCGGGGCCGGTGAGTCGAAGAACGACATTCTGCAGCATCTGCTGCAGATCCGCTGGTGCTGTCAAGGATCTGCCTTTCTGGGGGTCCCGCACGTATCGGTCGCGCAGCAGGGTATACGCCGGAGCGCGGGCATCTGTGCGGGTGACCGAGTGCACCGATCGTACGTGCTGTGTCGACTGTCACAAATCCGTCTCGGTGAGTGGGAGTGGTCCAGGTCTCACTCGGTGAGGTGGCTACCTTCGCGGCACCCGGCCTACAGTCCGGCGCCCCCTCATCGCGCCTCGGCCCAGACCGAGACGAAGGAGTACATCGTCGTGAAACTCAGTGCTGCATCGAAATCGATGGCGGGCCTGTTCGCCATCGTAGTGGCGACGTCCGCGTGTGCGTCGGACCGCGGTGCCGACCCGTCGGCCGGCGCGCTCGCTCCGGCAGGGGCCGGCGCCGCCGTGGCCGGCCAGTCGGCCGAGGCGTCGTTCGGAACGCTCGCCTCCCCCTGCGGTCCCGGGGAGGCGTCGGGGAACACCGATCAGGGGGTCAGCGACACCGAGATCCGCATCGGCTACGGCGACGATCGCGGTTTCGTCAAGAGTGCCGGCCTGAACAAGGAGATGGGTGACGCCGTCACCGCCATGATCGACTGGTGCAACGCGCAGGGCGGCATCAACGGCCGCACGATCGTCGGCACCAACTACGACGCCGCGATGACGCAGGCCAACGCCGTGATGCAGGACGCGTGTGCGAACCAGTTCATGATGGTCGGGCACGGCTTCGCCATGGATCAGACCTCCGAGCAGACCCGGGTCGCGTGCAATCTCGCCGCGGTTCCCGCCTTCACCGTGTCTCCCGATGCGGCCAACGGCCCGATGACCTATCAGGGCGTCCCGTTCCCGGTCGACTATGCGAACGGCTCGCAGTGGTTCCAGATCGCCGAGATGTACCCCGAGCTGCTCGGCGAGTTCGACGTCATCGACAGCACGATGCCCACGATCATCTCGGCCAGCACCAAGATCCGGTCCATCGCCAAGGCTGCCGGCTTCACGCTCAAGAACTGCGGTGTCACCCTCAACTACGAAGGGGAGTCGAGCTACGCGCCCTTCGCCGAGAAGTTCAAGCAGTGCGGCGTCAAGGGCCTGTGGACCTCGCGTTCTCCGGTTCCGGCCGAGTTCAACTTCGTGAAGGCACTCGACCAGGCCGGCATCGATCCGATCCTGCTCGGAGAGGCCACCTGGTACGGCAACGCGGCCCAGGCCTGGAACGGTGAGAACGGCCTGCTCGACAATCTCCATGCCGGCATGACCTTCCAGATGATCGAGAACGCCGATGCCGTACCGGCCGTGAAGAAGTACGTCGAGCTCGTCACGAAGCAGAACGGCAAGACCGCGCTGCTCGGCATGCAGGCCACCTCCTCGTTCCTGCTGTGGGCGACCGCCGCGGACGCGTGCGGATCGGATCTGACCCGTCAGTGTGTCGTCGACGAACTCTCCCAGATCCACGAATGGGACGGCGGCGGGTTGCACGCGGTCACCGATCCCGGCAACAACATGCCCGCGACCTGCGGTCTCGTCGTGAAGCTCGAAGGCGCCGAGTACACCCAGGCGTTCCCGGCGGAGGCAGGCACCTTCAAGTGCGACGACCGCTACAGTGTCGCGACCGATCCCAGCACCTGGGGCACCGAGCTGGGGCCCGACCGCATCGCGACGAAATACCTGAATCCCAACGTCATTCGACCGACCGTCTGATCCGCGGGCCGGTGCCGGCGGACGTGACACACGTCCGCCGGCACCCCGACCAGAGGTACTCGCATGGACACCTTTCTGACCTTCACGATCGTGGGGTTGGTGCTCGGATCGGTTTACGCGATCGCTGCATCGGGCCTCGTTCTCACCTACAACACGTCCGGCATCTTCAACTTCGCGCACGGCGCGCAGGCGATGCTCGGGGCGTTCGTCTACTGGCAACTGCGCTACGGCTGGGGCCTGCCCACGCCGGTCGCGTTGCTCATCGTCCTCGGCGTGCTCGGCCCGCTGACGGGTCTGTTGCTCTACGTCGTGATCATGCGTGGCATGCGCGACACCGCCGAGGTCACCAAGATCGTGGTCACGGTGTCGATCCTGCTCGGCATGCTCTCGATCTCGCACTGGTTCTGGCATCCCGAGACCGCCCGCACCATGTCCATGTTCTTCGGCGACCAGGCGAAGATCGAACTGTTCGGCGTCGCCGTCCGCTACCACGAGCTGATCTGCATCGCGGCCGCCGTGCTCATCGCCGTCGGGCTGCGCGTGATGTTCGTCCGCACACGCGCCGGTGTCGCGATGCGGGCCGTGGTCGACGATCCCGACCTGCTGCGTCTGAACGGACACGACCCCGACCGGCTTGCGGCGCTGTCCTGGATGATGGGTTCGACCCTCGCGGTGCTCGCCGGTATCCTCGTGACACCGATCAGCGGTGGCACCCTCGAAGCGAACATGCTGACGTTGCTCGTCATCGACGCGTTCGCGGCAGCGATGTTCGGCCGGTTGCGCAGCATCCCGCGCACCTTCGCCGGCGCTCTGTTCCTCGGCCTGGCCGCCACCTACGTGCTGGCCTATTTCCCGACCGCGTGGACGTGGACGTCGAACCTGCGCGTCTCGCTACCGATGATCGCGCTGTTCGTCGTTCTCATCGTGCTGCCCCAGGATCGGTTGCGCGGTGCCGTGACCCGCACCCGTGAGCGGTACCACGTGCCGTCGGTGCGCAAGGCGATCGCCTGGGCGGTGGCCCTCGTCGTCATCGTCTACGCCGTCCGATTGCTGATGGTGACGTCGGCGATCACGACCCTGACGATCGGCATGACCTTCGCGATCATCGCGTTGTCGCTGACCCTCCTGACCGGCTACGCGGGCGAGATGAACCTTGCGCCGGTGTCGTTCGGGGCGATCGCGACGATCGTGGCATTCCACTTCGGTATCTCCGGAACCGGATTGGCCGCCCACCTGAACGTGTGGGGCGTGGCGCTCGGCGTCGCCGTCACCGCCGTCATCGGTGGACTCATCGCGCTGCCGGCGCTGCGGCTGCGCGGCCTGTATCTTGCTCTGGCCACGATGGCGTTCGGGGTGTTCCTGTCGAACATGGTGCTGCGCGACACCACCCGGCACGAGTTGTTCGGTGTCGAGTTCTCGCTGTTCACCGACGGGAACATCGCGATCCCACCGCTGAAGGTCGGGCCGCTGGACCTGCGGAACGAGACGACCTTCCTCATGACGATGACGGTGCTCTTCGCTGTTCTCGGCGTGGGCGTGATCGCGTTGCGTAACAGCGGCTACGGGCGCCGACTCGCGGCGATGAAGGACAGTCCCGCGGCGGCCGCGATGCTCGGCCAGAGCCTGGTGCGTCTCAAGTTCGGCGTGTTCACCCTGTCGGCGGGTATCGCCGGGCTGGGTGGGTTGTTCATGTCGAGCGCGATGGGTTCGGTGTCGAACGAGAGCTTCTCGATCATGGTGAGCCTGTCGGTGCTGATGCTCACCGTCGTGGCCGGCATCGGATACGTCTCCGGCGCGCTGTTCGGTGGTCTGATGTCGGGTATCGGTTTCGCCGTCATCATGGTGTCGTTCTCGAATCTTGCTGCAGAACAACCGGAACTGGCCGGAATGTGGACGTTCCTCGGGAACGTCGCCGCAGTGAGCCCCGCCCTCATCGGTATCGGGGTCGCAGCCAACCCGAGCGGCAGTGTCCATCAGATGGTCGAGGGTTACCGCGGACTGAGGAACGCAAAACCCGTACTGGTCGGTGGAGCTGCGGTCGTGCTCGTGTCCTACCTGCTCGCGTTGACCGGCGTCCTCGACAACTGGTGGTTCGCGTCGATCACGATCGTGACGGTGTTCATGCTGCCGGTGATGGGGCAGTGGCTGATGCCCGAAGCGGTACTCGGTGCCGAGGAAGCGCAGCGGCGCGCGCCGCTGATCCCCGAGCGGATCGGCGTCGACGAACCCTACGGTGCGCAGGCACGGGACGAGATCGATCGTGAACTCGGCATCGACGAGTACCTGTCGGCTCGTCCCACCGGGACGGAGAAGGAACTGATTTCCCATGGCTGAGACATCGATTCTGGAAACACGGGGTGTCACCGTGCGATTCGGAGGTCACGTCGCCGTCAAGGACGTGAGCATCGGAATCGCACCGGGAACCGTGACAGGGCTGATCGGGCCCAACGGGGCCGGGAAGACGACACTGTTCAACACGATCACCGGTTTGCAGCGGCCGACGGCCGGCAAGGTTTTCCTCGACGGCCGCGACATCACGTCGCTGCCGCCCTACAAGAGGGCCCGCATGGGCATGGCCCGCACGTTCCAGCGCCTCGAATTGTTCGTATCGCTGTCCGTGCGGGACAACCTCCGGGTGGCGGGTGACATCCACAACGCCAACGGCCACAACAAGGTCGATGTGGACGAGGAAGCCGACCGCCTGCTCGAACTGACCGGCCTGACCGATATCGCGGGGACCGACGTCTCGGACGTGCCCACCGGCCGCGCGCGCGTGGTGGAGGTGGCGCGGGCGCTGATGACATCGCCGCGCGTGCTGCTGCTCGACGAGCCCGCCTCCGGGCAGACCGAGCAGGAAACCGAGGCGTTCGCCGCACTGCTCGGCGATCTCGCGCAGGACGGCCTCGCGATATGCCTTGTCGAGCACGATATTCCGTTGGTGATGAAG
>NZ_AJVB01000215.1:0-6423 GCF_000278445.1 Rhodococcus sp. R1101 | reverse complement strand
CAACCCTGAGTCCGGAACCGCACCGTGACAGGTAGACCTGCATCCTTGTGAGTAAGGTCCGTCACTCCACGGCCGATGTGACGGCAGGTCGTCGAGCAGCCCCATGAATGCACGGGCAGAGGGAAGGCGACCGACCTCCCAAGCGGAAGGTCGGTCGACCTGCTCGTGTAGTACGGTTCGACACCAACGACGGATCGATCGTCCTCTCCGGCGACACCGGACCGACCTCGAACCGCGCACCGACGCCCAGGAGGGGCTGTACCAGCATCTGACCGAGTCACACACACATCGATGACATCGACCCGATCGCACAGCAGGCGGGGTCGGGACGGTGGTGCTCTCGCACATGGTTCCCGGCAACCGCCCGGAGGAGACCTGGGCGGCATGCGTGGCGGGCTTCGGCGGAAGGCTGAGCATCGGTCACGATCTCGAGGTCGTCGGCATCGGTGTTATCCCGTAACCTGCCCTTCGTTCCGGCAGCGGACTCGGGAGAGTCCATGTTGTCCAGTCCCGCCTTGTTCCGAGAGGGCTCAACGCGGTTGGGAGGGTTCGAGGAGTTTCCACATCAGCGAGTTCGACCTGTCGATGATCTTCATCGCCCACAACATGGCGGTGGTGAAGAGCATCAGTGACCGGGTGATGGTGACGTACCTCGAGAAGGGCTGTGAGGTATCGCCCGCTGCGAACATGGAAAATGCTGTGCGGCATCCATAGTCGAGACTGTTGCTGGATTCGATTCCCAACCCCGAACGACATCACGCAGACGCGTTGGACGTCGGGCAGATCGAAGGTGACCTGCCGTCGCCACTGAACCCGCCATCGGGCTGTCGTTTTCGGACGCGGTGCCCCCTCGCGACCGACAACTGCGCGGCCGAGGAACCACAGCTGCGCGAGGTCGGCGACAACCACTTCGTGGCCTGCCACCACGTCTGACGATTCGTACGACAACGCTGTCACCGACAGTCGAACAATCCTACTGGCATTCAGACAGTCCAGCCGGAACAACCGAGCGGGTAGCCGAGAGCCCCTACTGAACCCGGCGCGCAACACTTCTCCCGGAGCGGGGTGTCCACCGTGGCGACGTAGGGTGATTCGTGTCGCTGTCGACATCGAGCGGTTCTTGCCGAGCATCCGCGTCGAGCACCGTATTCAGGACGGCAACTGTCCTGCATTTGCGGCACTCGGGTCATGAGCGAAATCTTTGCGGCTGCGAGTCGGTCGGATCGGGCCGATATCACCGACTATTGCGATCCCGATGCGCCGTGGAACCAGGCTTGGGACGGGCAGGGCGGCATCGTCGATTGGAATGATGATGTGATCAGGGAGTTCCGGGAGAATTCGGGCAAGGTGGGTGGTGCTTACGCGGGTGGGGATCTCATCTTGCCCACTACCAGGGGAGCCAGGAGCGGGAGGCGGCATCCGGTTCCGTTGGCGCCTCTGTACCGGGGCGACGTCATGTTCGTGAGCTCGTTCACGGAGGACAGGTACCCGGCCTGGTGGTACAACATCAAGGTGAATCCGCAGGTCGTTGTCGAGCTCCGGGACTAGGTCTACCGGGGGGGGGGGACAGGCAGGGTGTTCGAAGGTGCGGAGTACGACGAGTTTGCGGGCTGGGTGCTGGTCGACAACCCTCTGTTGGCGGATTCCAGTCCAAGACGGGCCGGCCTGTGCCGTTGGTCGTGTCGACTCTCGACGGTGAGGTCTGAGCGCTTCCTGAGAATCGCCGGCCTCGGCGCGTCGAATGGTGTGCACGGGGCTGCACTACTCGTTCCCCGAACCCTGAGGAAACACTGTGGCCTGCACCGATATAGGGGTGCAAGCCACAGTCGTGCGGGGAGCGTGAGGATGGTTAGTTGCTGCTGCCGAACAACGGGTTGGGCACCGGCTCGTTGCCGGGTGACGGGAGCGCCGGGAGTTCGGCCGGCACGGTGACCACTGTTGCCGCCTGTTCGACGGTGAACGATTCGTACGGGAACAGCGCCAGAGTTTCTTCGATGCCGGGATAGTCGGAGACCCACATGGCGGTCGCGTCGGCATTTACGCACGACGCCAAGGCGACGTAGGAACCGTCGGGAACATCGATCACGGTGTGCACGGTGGCGCCCGGTCGGATGTCGCTGGAAGTGCCGAGTTGCGTGCCGTAGAGAACTTCACTCACTGGGGGAAGGACCCCGCCGGGCGCGGGTGCGAGCGACGTCGCGCAGGTCAGGATACCGCCGGTGTTGTTGGTGACTGTATTGGTCACGCTGTGGCCGTCGACTCCGAAGGCGTAGGTGACTTCGCTCGCGTCGGCGGCTGCGGCGAGACCGGGGACGGCCACAGCCAGGGGAACGGCTGCGGAGGTGACAAAGGCGGTGCGGAGGATCGATCGCATGGAGGGTTCCTTGTGGTCGGATGATGGGACAACATTTCTGATCTTGGTGCGTGGGTGCGCGCCCCGCATGTTTTCGGCGGAACCCTGTTCCAGGCGGGGAAGGAATGTGGGGTGAGTGTGCGCGTGCTCCAGGAACTCATTGCCCCGCGCAATATCGTCGAAAGGATGGCGTACACCAAGCGGGGCCACGACGATCCGCACCGCAACCATGTGCCGAGTCGATCGGAGGTCGGAGCGATCCCGACCGGGATGTACCGCCATCGGTTCGATCGGGGGAGAGGGCCATGGAGAACCTCGAGAGGGAGCTCGAGGCGGTGCGTCGACCTCGACGAGACGATAACCGCGACCGATTCGATGGCCGGGAGATGCCGCCCCGATCACGGTGCGTGCAAACTCCCCTCCCGGTCTTCGCGTTAAGGTGCCCTGCATACCCCACGGGTGTCGAAGGGAGTCTCGCGATCATGCAGGTACCTGTCCGTATGGCCGCAGTAATCCTCTCGCTCGCGGTCCTGGCCGCAGGATGCGCAACCGGGGAGCAGATCACTGGACCCGGCGCGCGAACCGGCGATGCGTCCGGGATGTCCTGCGAGCGGGTCGAGTCCTTCACCGGGACTCTGCGGGTAGGAATTTCTGCGCCGCCCCGCCCGACAGGAATGCCTGCAGACGGCACGTTCGCACCCGGCGAGACCCCGCCGGCAGTGGTCTATCCCGTGCTCGACTCCGTCGACATCGTCGGTACCGATGAGGATCGGGTGATGTTCACCTTCAGTGGTGACGGATCGATCGGATGGTCGGCGCGTTTCGTCGCCGTCGCGTTCCGCCAGGGGGAGGATGCTTCTGCACCGGTCTCCGGCCGGTGCGTGCTCCAAGTCGACTTCAGTGGCGCCGACACCGGTGAAGTCTGGTCCGGTGGAGCACCGGTATACCTTTCCCCTTCGAGTACCTCGGAAGTGGTCGAGGTGTTCGGCTACCCCAGCGTCAACCATCTCGCCCAGACGTTCATCGGTACCCGCACCGGCACACCGGTGATCACCGTGGACAGCGCGCCCACCGCTGGCACCCTCGAGGTCGCGGTCGCCACGGCGTCGCGGTAACCGCCCCAGGCCGGAGTGGAACGCGAGTACCGGCTGGGCTCGTGACGGCCGGTGTGCGTTCGACTGCCGGCCCGTCGTCCGAACCTGCCGGACCAGGTGTGCAAAGTCCGGGACGCGATCAGCATCGAAACCTTCCGAATTGCTCCTCGTAGGGTCTGTAGCCAGGACACGGTGGTGGTGGGCAGCGATCGTCGGCGTTCGACGTATCCGGTGGTCACTCGCCAATCCGACCCGGGTCGGTCCACTTCCTCTACGCCACATCGTTTCGTTTCCTCAACTCGCACATGACATTTGCGGTCAACGATGCCGGCTTGGGTGCGAGCAGCAGTCAGAGAGGCCCGTACGTGGCATTGCCGACAGGATCGCGCCACGTCCGGAGGTCCTGTTCGAGTAGAGCCTCCTCGTGCCCCGTTGTCGAATACGCTGTAGCCGAATACCGCGCCGAGGGCGACGGCGAAGAAGGCGATCATGCTGATGCCACCCCGTGTCGATCCCGGTCCGCGCGTGATCAGGGTGCGTCGCGTGTTGGGCAGCCGGGATCGAACGCGGCGGCATCCGAGCATCGAGAACAAGGAGTCCCGCTCCGATGATTCCGAGGGCGGCCGAAGGTCCGACGCCTCCGCCCATGATGGTGATGAAGACCCCGGTGAGAATGAGAACCGCGCCGGCCCCGATCTGCGCTCCCCGGGCTGCTGTCACAGCGCCCCGGGTGTCGGTCAGTTCGCGCAGGCGGGAGCGAGCCTCCGGGTCGCTCGGCCGCGCCAGGTCCGGAGGGATCCAGTACTCCAGTGGACGCTCCGGCAGCGAGGAGTGGGATGAGCGCCCCAGGTGATCGTCCATCGCTTGCCTTCCTTGTCGACGAAGAGGGTGTTCCCGAATTCGCCGCGGCCGCGCCTTCATCGCGGTGTGGGCTCATTCCAGATTTTCGGCCCGGAACCGGCGAAGATCCTCGGCCATTTTCCTGGTCATCCGGGGCGGTTCGCTTCCTCACCGGCGCCGTGGGCTGGGAGCGCCTGATGTGGTTCGCGTGCTACATCGCAGCACTGTCCATCCTATGTGCGCGGAGGGGCCTACTACAGGGACCTACTGAAGTAGATCCTTCGCGATCTGCTCGATTCTGAGGACGCTGTCGAACAGGTCTTCGCCGATGCCGGCGCGCAGCTCGGCCTCGATGCCTGCCGCGAGGTCGTCGGCTTCCTCGATGGCCTTCGCGCCGAGCGTTGTCAGCCGTACCTCTACGAGCTTCTGATGCATCGGGGACGGTCGCCGACTGATGAGGCCCTTGCTCTCGAGAGTGGCCAACATCGTGGCAGTCGCTTGGGGGGTGCTCTGCCCAGTTCGTGCGAGCTGCGCTGCAGAGGTCGGCTCGAGGTGCCTGATCGACAGGAGAGTCGCATACTGCGGCACGGTGAGGTCGAGTGGACGCAGGGCCGCCGCCTTCGCGTCGATGATCAGCCGCGAGATTCGCCGAACGTGGGTGCCGAGTCGGTCGTCGAGCACCTCGGACAGCGAGTTGTCGACAGTCTCATCCCTCACCGAGCGCTTCTCCTCCGTCTACACCTACTTTGATGTATCAGAGTATTGCTTCATGTCGACGCACGCCAATTCGCCGGCCGAGAGCCTCTGCTAGGCGCCGCCCTCGACAATCCCGGCCGGCCAAATCTTACCCGCCCATGAAGTCCTCGAAGCATGAACTTCTCGAACATGTGATGCGGTGAGTGCAGACGTATCAACATCGAGCCGTGAATAAGTCTATTGATCTATGACAGATACTTGATACTGTCGTCGTGTCGCCCGACGGAGGACAAGTCAGAGTCCGCCCGCCCACGCGGCTCGGGCGCGCCACGTCGACTCGCCCGTTTATTACGGAGTGGAGGAGCCAGATGTCCATGACGATCGAATCGCAGGCAGAGGACATTTCCTACGAGGAGAGCAAGAGAGAAGTCGTCACCGATGAAGGGGTGTTGCGGTATCACGAGGCCGGTGACGGTCCGCCTCTGTTGTTGCTACACGGCTCAGGCATCGGCGTCAGCGGATGGCGCAACTACCGCGGAAACCTCGCGACGCTGGCGCAGCAGTTCCACTGCTACGTGCTGGAGTTTCCGGGATTCGGTATCAGTGACCCGGTGGACGGCTACCCCATCGCGACAGCCGCCGCCGCGGTGACACGGTTCATGGATGCCGTCGGTATCGAATCTGCTGCGATCATCGGCAATTCGATGGGCGGTGTCGTTGGCGTCCATGTCGCGATGCGGCACCCCGACAGGGTCTCGAAGTTGATCACTATCGGCGGGGTCGGGCCGAACATCTTCAGCCAGCAGCCCAGCGAAGGCACTCGGCTGCTGCGCGACTTCGCCGACGAACCCAGTCGCGAGAAGCTGGTGCGATGGCTCAACTGCATGGTCTACGACCCTGCCGTCATCACGGAAGAGCGCATCGAAGAGCGGTGGGAGACCGCGAAAGACCCTGCGTCCCACAAGACACTTGCCGCGATGTACGGATCCCAAGCAGCTATCGAACAGCAACGCGCGCTCGAGTCCTCCGACGCACCGCCGTACTGGTCGATGATGCGGAAGGTTCAGTGCCCGACACTGTTCACCTGGGGACTCGATGACCGGCAGTGTCCGCCCGACATGCCACTCGTTCCACTTCGATTGGCGCCCAAAGCCGAGCTCCACATCTTCCCGAACTGCGGGCACTGGGTAATGCTCGAAGCCAAGGAAGCGTTCGAGCGTGTCGCACTCGAGTTCCTGCTCCGCCGAGAGCCCTGAGCGTCGACTTCGGCCGCCTGGAACGACGTCGTCGCTCGGCGTTCCGGCGACCGGGTGCGCAGCAGATAGTGATGCCGATGAATCCAACCCGACAACCGCCGACGCAGCCGGAACGTCCTGCCGGCGGGTCGAATCGATTGCTGGGACGACCCTTTCCGGTGACGGTCCGATCGGATGGCCCCGG
>NZ_AJVB01000214.1:0-6424 GCF_000278445.1 Rhodococcus sp. R1101 | reverse complement strand
GAGAGGCGCGCCGAGCAGACCGAAGGTCGCTGGGGGGAGATGGTCAAGGTGAGCGGCCGGGTGGCCTCCGCGCTCGTTCATCTGGACGCGCTGGATCTCGACGAGGCTGCCGGATATCTCGGCACATTGGGTGTCGCCCCGCGTCTCGGAAGAACTCTGGGGATTCGTCGCCTACGCGCGTGCCTCCTACGACCTGGCCACGGGTAATGCCTACGACGGGCTCACCGGATTGCACCGGTTGATCGCGTCGCACCACGACCTGTACGGACACGGAGCCTTCTGTCGCAGAATGCTCGGCGCCGCCGAGATCGATCTGCATCTGGCGCTCGGAAACGGCAACCTGGCGCGTGCCCTCGCTGCCGAGCAGTCGGCAGACCATCCGATGTGCGTGGTGGCGGCGGGACGGGCCGAACTGTTCACCGGTCATCCCGAGGCCGCGTTGAAGAAACTCAAGCGCGTCCCGTGGACGGAATGCGGATATCCGCGCGCCCATCTCGAATCGTTGCTCGTCGCCGCCGGCGCCCACCTCGACCTCGGCGACGAGAACGGCGCCGCGAGGAACTGGCGGCGGGCCTGCGCCCTGGCCGAGTCCCTCGGCAACCGCCGTGCGTTCACGACCCTCCCCGGCGATGTCACCGAACGTCTGGTTGCCCTGTCGAGTCTTCCGGTTCCGGGCGGGCCCGTCGGGTCGGTCTTCACCGAGCCTGTGACCCACGTCGAATTGTCCCCGCGAGAAACGGACGTTCTCGAACTGCTGGCGCTGGGATCGACCCACGCCGACATCGCGAAGAAGCTGTTCGTCTCGCGCAACACGATCAAGACCCAGCTGCGCAGCATCTATCGCAAGCTCGGGGTCCACACCCGGGTGGAGGCGATCGGCCGGGCGCGCGACCTCAGGCTGCTGCCGGTCCGCCGGTCGTTGTAGACGAAGTCGCCCGCATCCGGGCCGCGAGCCGCAGGTCGAGCGCCCACACTACGCCCGCGAGCACCGCCAGACCGACGCCGAGCACACACACCGCGGGCCACCCACCGACCGACCACGCCGCCGTGCCGAGCGCCGATCCCGATGCGGCCCCGACGAAATAGCCCGTCATGTAGACGGAGTTCACGCGGGAGCGAGCGTCGGGGTCGAGGGCGTACACGATGTTCTGATTCGTGATCTGCACGAGATTCAACGCGAGGTCGACGACGAGCATCCCCACGACGAACCACACCAGTGAGCTCCCGCCCGCGGCGAGTGCAGCCCACGACGCGACCAGCGTGACCACGCCCACGGCAGTCGTCTGCGGTCCGTACCCGCGGTCGACGAGCCGTCCCGCGACGGTTGCCGCGACCGCACCGGCCGCCCCGGCCAGGCCCACGAGACCGATCTGCAGGTCGTCGAGGCCGAACGGCGGGTCGGACAACAGGAACGCCATCGTCGAGAACAGCGCGCCCACCGATGCGAAGCCCAGTCCCCCGAGAATCGTCCGGGTCCGCAGGCGGGGGTGCCGGACGATCAACGTCCCGAGCGATCGCAGAGTGCTGCCGTAGCCCTGCCGGACCGCCGGCGGTGTCGCCGGAAGCACCCGCCACAACGCGAGGGCCACGATCACCATGGCCACCGCGCTCACCCGGTAGACCGTCGTCCAGCTGTCGCCGAGTTCGGCGAGGATGCCTGCGACACTCCGGGCCACGAGGATCCCGACGAGCAGCCCGCTCATCACGGTGCCGACCGCGCGCCCACGCGATTCGGGGGTGGCGAGGGTCGCCGCGAACGGCACCAGCACCTGCGCCGCGACCGAGAACAGACCGGCGATCGCGGTGCCCACGACGAGCACCCCGATGTTCGGCGCGAATCCGCTCAGACCCTGTCCCGCGGCCGCGGCCAGCACGAGCATCACGGCCAGTCGCCGCTGCGGGAACATGTCGCCGAGCGGGACGAGGAACAACAGGCCGAGAGCATAGGCGACCTGCGCGACCGTCACCGTGGAGGCCGCAGCCGACCGGGAGGTGTCCAGCGCCTCGGCGATGGAGTCGAGAAGCGGCTGGTTGAAGTAGTTGCCGCCCACGCACAGACCGGTCGCCACGGCCATGAGCAACAGGACCGGGGTCGTCAGCACGGGACGAGAGGACGTCATGTCTTCCAGCCTCCCGTGCCGGCTCGGCAGGTGTCGAATCCTCCCGGGCGGCCGAACTGCGGGAGTTCTCGGGAGATTACTGCCGGGAGGCGCCGAGCAGGACGAACCGTCCGTCGGGGTCGACCCATTCGTGCCGGACGACGAATCCCGCATCGGCGAGTTCCTGTGCGAGACCGGCGAGCCGGAACTTCGCGGAGATCTCCGTCCGGATCTGTTCGCCTTCCGTGAGGGAGATCTCCAGGTCGAGGCCCGGGATCCGGACGTCCATCGCCTCGGTCGCCTCGAGCCGCATCTCGATCCACTCGTTCTCGGCGTCCCAGACGGCACGGTGCACGAACCGCTCCGGGTCGAAGTCGGCGCCCAACCGGTCGTTGAGCACGCGCAGGACGTTCCGATCGAACTCCGCCGTCACTCCGGCCGCGTCGTCGTAGGCGGCGAGCAGAGTGTCGCGGTCGATGACGAGTCCCGCCCCGAGGAGCAGCCATTCGCCGGGACGGAGGATCGCGGCCGTGCCGGCGAGGAACTGGGCGCGTTCGCTCGGGACGAGGTTGCCGATGGTGCCGCCGAGGAACGCGATCGCGCGCGTGCCACCGGCAGGAAGATGCGCGAGCGAATCGGTGAAGTCGCCGACGACGCCGTGCACCGTCAGGTTCGGATACTCCGCCGTCAATCTGGTGACGGCCGAACGCAGCGCCGGCTCGGAGACGTCCTGCGGTACATAGGTGTGGAGGTACGGTCCGAGGGCATCGAGCAGCACGTATGTCTTCTCGGACGAACCGGAGCCGAGTTCGACGAGCATCTCGGGACGGGCGGACTCGGCGAAATCGGCGGCGTGCTGTCGCAGCAGGGCGAACTCGGTGCGCGTCGGGTAGTACTCGGGCAGCCGCATGATCTTCTCGAACAGTCGGCTTCCCCGCGCGTCGTACAGCCAGGTGGGCGACAGGTACTTGGGATCGGACGTGAGTCCGCGCCGTGCGTCCTCGCGCAGTTTGGCATCGAGGTCCTCGGGGCGCAGATGTACGTCGACGATCACGGTGAGCCGACCTCCAGTGGTGAGACGATGAGCTTGCCCGGCACCGCTGCGACGAGATGCCGGTCGGGTACGGGTTTCCAGCGACTGTCGTCGTCGAACGGTTCGGACGCCACGATCGCGGTCTGCTCGTCGACGAACGTCCACAGCGAGTGGTACCAGGCCGTGGCCCAGATCCCGGACTCGTTGCACAGCAACATGTTCAACCGCGAATCCGGTGCGAGCGACAGCACGTCGTGGGTGAGCGAGATCAATGCCGGTTCCGGGTCTGCGCAGCGCAACCGCGACTGCAGCAGCAGCCACAGCGTGGCGGCGTCGGTAGGGGATTCGAGCCGCAGCAGGTCGGCGACGGGCAGCGCACCGGCAAGGGTGACGAGCGAACCCGGCCAGCCCCGGACCACACCGTTGAGGCCGAAGGCCCACCGGTCGTCGGAGAAAGGCGCCGCCGCCGACCGTTCGACCGGCATCCCCTCGGTGGCCGAGCGGGTCGCGGCGACGATCGTGCGCGAGCGCACCGAGCCGAGCCCTTCACGGAGGAAGGAGTCGGACCAGATCGGCGAGGCCGACCGGTACCGTCCGAAGACGCCCTCCGCACTCCACCACCCGACACCGAATCCGTCGGCGTTGATCGTTCCTCCCCCACGCATGTCGGTGGGTGCCCAGGACTGGCGGAGCAGCGAATTCGTCCCGGTCGACAGCAGTGCGGCGACATTCGTCTCCGGTCCGATGTACGCCAGATGTCTACACATCGCCCGTCCCGTATGCGACGCGCAACCCGGCGAAGATCTGACGGCGGACGGGGAGATCCCAATTGCGGAAGGTTCCGCGGCACGCGACTTCGTCGGTGCCGAACGATCCTCCGCGCAGCACCCGGTGGCCCTCACCGAAGAAGACCTCCGAGTACTCGTGGTACGGGAATGCGCGGAAGCCCGGATACCCGGTGAACGGTGTGGACGTCCACTCCCACACGTCGCCGATCAGCTGGTGCACTCCGAGCGGTGACGCCCCACGCGGATAGGCACCTGCCACGGCCGGACCGAGGTGGCGCTGACCGAGATTGGCGTGTTCGGGACCGGGATCATCGTCGCCCCACGGGAATCGACGGCTGCGACCGGTGGCCGGATCCCAGCGTGCCGCCTTCTCCCATTCGGCCTCGGTCGGCAGACGTCCGCCGGCCCAGCGGGCGAACGCCTCGGCTTCGTGGAAACACACGTGAACGACGGGTTCGTCCGGATGCAGCGGCACCGTTCTACCGAACACCGTTCTTTTCCAACCTGTTTCGTCGCGACTCCAGAACTGCGGAGCCTCGAGTCCGGCGTCGCGGCGATGCCGCCGGCCCACCTCGCTCCACAGTTCGCGCCGCGCGTAACCGCCGTCGTCGACGAACTCGAGATAACGCCGATTGGTGACGGGCACCGCGTCGAGTTCGAACTCCGGCACGTCGACGACGTGGGCCGGCCGCTCGTTGTCGAGGGCCCACGGATCGGTGGACGTGCCCATCTCGAATGCACCGGCCGGAATCCGGATCCGCGCGGCGTCGGGAACGCTTCCGGTGCGCGGCGCCTCCGGAGCGTCGAGCAACGGAGAGCCCTGCCGCAGTTGATGGGTCGCGAGCATCGTCTCGCCGTGCTGCTGTTCGTGTTGTGCGACCATCGCGAAGACGAAACCGTCGCGGGTCAGCTCGTCGTCGAAGGCACTGTGCTCGAACACGTCCCAGGTGAGATCGCGGACGGCACGCGCATAGCGACGGGCCCCGTCGGGGTCGAGCAGCGGCAGCTCCGTGCGGGTCGCGCGGGGATGCCGGAACGCGTCGTAGAGATCGTCGATGTCGCCGCGCACGGGTGGCCGCCCGCCCGCGGCCCGCACGAGCCAGAACTCCTCCTGGTTGGCGATGTGCGCCAGATCCCACACGAGTGGGCTCATCAACGGTGAATGTTGTGCGGTGAGATCGTGTTCCGGCACGGAGGTGAGCGCCTCGGTGCGGGCACGCGCCCGCTCGAGGTGACGCCTGAGCGCAGCACGAGCAGGGGTCACCGCACCTCCTCGCCCGGCGCCAGCCCGCGCAGGCACCGCGCCGCGGCCGCGTCGAGCGCCGCGGTGAACCGCATGTCGCGCGAGGACTCCGCCGCGAGTGAGAGCAGGCTCGCTGCGGCAGCACGCAATTCGAGCGAACGGAGACCGACTCGGGCCGCCTCGGCCCACCGGTCGCGCACCGGAGCGACGATCGCACACGCCTCCGCGGAGACCTCCGGAGCGGAGAGCAACGCTTCGAGGGCTGCGACGGGCACCTGCCACGAGTCGGCCGGCTGGGCATCGAGGTAGCGCACCTCGAGATGGCCGCACGGACGAACGGGCGGGAACAGCGTCGTCATGTGGTAGTCGAGGTCGTCGACGGTGGGCCGGCGACGGATGTCGGCGTCGAGGTCGCCCGCGAGCCACGCCGCGAAGGTCGCGCCGGGCGGTGCGTACCACTCGGGCTGATCCGAGCGCACACAGGTCAGCGGCGCGTCGAGAACCCACGCGGGGTAGTCGCCGGGGTGGGGGACGTGGGTGAGGTCGGGATCGAGTTCGAGCCACGTGCGCATCCGCTGCGACACCCAGTCGCCTTCCGGAACGCCCCGCAGCCGGGGCGAGCACGCGAAGGCCGCGATCAGGGCCGGGCCGATGGCGTGCAGCAGCTCCCAGCGCCGCACGACCTCCACCTCGTCGCGTCCCATGTCGACGGAGATCTGAACCGACGCAGTGCTGTTCATCATCAACCGGCCCATCGGGCCGATGCGGTCGTAGCGGAGTTCCATCGCCCCGTAGCGCGGGGTCCGCAGCAGACGATGCGGAGGCCGCACCTCGTCGGCGGCGCGGTCGAGCATGATCACCGACCGGCGGGCGAGCAGCGCCCGGAGCATGCGGAGGTCGGCCGTGAGCCGATCGCACACCTGCCGAGCCGAGGTGCACGGCACGCTGGACAACTCCACCTGGCCACCCGGCTCGACGCTGACCGTGCTGCCCGACGGCAGGGGTCGCGCGGACGACGACGGCGCGACCGTGCGCGGGGCGTGCGGTCCGAGCGCCTCGACGAGGGTCGCGAGTTCGGGACGCGACTCGGTGCCGTCGGCCCGGGCGGTGAGCCACTCGAGCTCGACCCCGATCAGTCTCGGGACTCCCAGCCGGAACGCTTTGTTGCGGACATGATCCTCGGCGTCCGCACGGGAGCCGAGTACCGTCCGGGCACGGGAGGCCGCGGCATCGACTGCCATCGCCATTCGTCCACCCCCTC
>NZ_AJVB01000213.1:0-6449 GCF_000278445.1 Rhodococcus sp. R1101 | reverse complement strand
GCCCTGGATCTCGGAGAAGTGCACGAAGACGTCAGCGGAGCCGTCCGAGGGAGCGATGAAGCCGAAGCCCTTTTCGCCGTTGAACCACTTCACAGTACCTTCAGCCATGTTGCTGTCCTTCACTTGCAGGCAGAACGGATATAGACGTTCTGTCTCGTCGGGAGTCGGTTTCGGCTCCCGGGTCTGTCACTACACGGCTGAGACGATTCCATCGTGGCTATCGCATCCGCTCGCAACCAGAAATGTGCGAGGGGTAAACCACGAACACACTACCTAACGACCGAGGACAACTTAACCACAGATCGAGCGCGCCCGCCAGGAAGGGTGACCGGCATCACTCGACGGCGGCGAGCTGCCCATCACGACAACGGCGAGCCGCCGATCACTCCACGCTTGCGAGTCGCACGAAGGCTGCGGCGTCGAGCTTCTCCCCGCGCGTCGACGGTTCGATACCGGCGGCCAGCAGGCGCCTCTCGGCTTCCCCGGGCGAACCGGCCCAGCCGCTCAGCGCGGCGCGCAACGTCTTTCGACGTTGAGCGAAGGCCGCGTCGACGACGGCGAACACGCGGGCGCGCGTCTGCGCGTCGGTCGGCCACGGCGGCTCGGCATAGCGGTCGACACGCACGAGACCCGATTCCACCTGGGGAACGGGCCAGAAGACGGCACGTCCGACGGCACCCGCCCTGCGGACGTCGCCGAAGAACCGGGCCTTCACGCTGGGCACGCCGTAGATCTTGCCACCCGGTTCGGCCGCGAGCCGGTCGGCGACCTCGGCCTGCACCATCACCAGAGCCGTTCGGAGAGTGGGGAATTCGGAGAAAAGATGCAGCAGAACCGGTACCGCCACATTGTAGGGCAGGTTCGCGACGAGCGCGGTGGGCGTGACGGGAAGATCCTTCGGCAGCACCTTCATCGCGTCCATGTGCACGACGTCGAACCGGTCGGCCAGCTGCGGGGCCCGCTCCTGCACCGTGACGGGAATGCGCTGCGCGAGAACGGGATCGAGCTCGACAGCGATGACGCGGTCGACGACGTCGAGCAGCGCGAGGGTGAGCGAACCCAAGCCCGGCCCGACTTCGAGCACGACGTCGTCGGCACCGACCCCTGCGACGTTGACGATGCGGCGCACCGTGTTCGTGTCGTGCACGAAGTTCTGGCCGAGCTGTTTCGTCGGGCGTACCCCGAACTCCTCCGCGAGTGCGCGGACCTCTGCGGGTCCGAGCAGCGCGGCGAGGCCGCGCGGAGAAGCCGGGGTGGCCCTCGGAGTGGTTTCGGGATCGTCTGCTGACACGTGGTGAACCTAGCGCACTCGGGAGCAGGTCACACCGCGCACACCCGCGCCGGTCAGCGCAGACCGAGCTTGCTGGTGCAGGCCGGCCACGCGCCCCAGCCCTGGGCGGCCTGGACCTTCTCCGCGACGGCGATCTGCTGCTCGCGGGTCGCGAGATCGGCGCGCGGTGCGTACTGGGTACCGCCGAAGCCGGCCCACGTCTGCTGCGTGAACTGCAGGCCGCCGTAGAAGCCGTTGCCGGTGTTGATGGCCCAGTTGCCGGTCGCTTCGCACTGGGCGATGGAATCCCAGGTGGACGCGCGCCCCGAGGCCGGCACGGCAGGCTTCGGCTTGGTACCGACGCGGACCACCACGGGCCGCGGCTCGGCGAGGACCGTCGACGCGGTCTCGGTGCGTCCGACCTCGACGCCGTTGACGGTGTGGACGTCGAAGGTCACCGACCGCTCGCCCGGAGCACCCGGGTCGTTCAGCGCGGTCTCCCCCTCGATCATGTTCGGATCGTCCACGCGGTTCTCCGGCGGGGCGATCGGCAGGTTCTCGGTCCGCGACTCGGTCCGGTCGCGGGTGACCACGACCTCCATGCCGTCCTCGAGCGGAGCGTCGAGGGCGGGAGTGACGCTGTCGGCCTGCTCGAGTTTCGTTCCCTGGATCTTCAGGAACTCCGCAACCGTCGGCGCGGCGACGCGCACCTCGGCGGCGGGCGCACCGTTGTCGGCGAAGCGCACGGTCCTGGGGTTGACGACCTCGAGATCCGCGCCGTCGAGCGGGAGGCGGTGCGAACGGGACGCGGAGACGTACGCGTCGTCGGAGAGGCGGAACTGGTCGAGTGCCTCGTCGACGGTCAGCGCGGTGGTCCACACCGAACGCTCCTCCCCGTCGACAGTGAGACGGACCTCGCGGGCCTGACGCAGGACGATGGTGTCGCCGTCGGAGACGGACGAGTCGACGGCCGGGGCCACGACGTCGTTCTCGTCGACGGTGTAGCCGGCGGCGGCCAGGATGTCGCCGACGTTGGAGTTCATGGTGCCGAAGGCACGCTGCTCACCGTCGACGTCGAGGACGACGTCCTTGTGCTGGACCACAGCAGTGGCACCACCGGCACCGAGGGTGACGAAGACAGCGGCGACCACCGAGTAGAACACCGGCGACTTGACGCGATTGATCTTGGTGAAAGGTGACACGATTATTTCCAGACGGACGACGATTGTGATCACAGCACGGTAACGAGACGGCATTGTTATTGCAACTTCATGCCGTCTAACAGTGCAGATGATGATCTCTGTCAGATCACGACGCAGATCACAAATATCGAACCGGTATTACCTCGATCATTTCGGATGTCCGAAATTGCCTTTTTCTGGCGATATTCGGAAGGTGGAATTCCTCTCGAATCGGGCGCCGGAGCACCTGCGTCCTGTGACGTGACCGACGGCGCTGCACATATGTGCCGTGCTCCATCCCGGGAGGTCGCGCGGGAGAACGACACGACATATGCGAAAGCGCGCTTCCACACGAAAGGTGCTGCGGACGATCGGGAGCAATCGTCCGCAGCACCTCGAAATCGCAGGTCAGGCCGCGCGCAGCAGCGGGACCTTCCGCGCGAGGAGACGATCGACACCGAAGGCTCCCGAGCCGACGGCGGCGAGGAGGAGAGCCCCCGCGCCGAGTGCGGCGACGAGTTCGAAACCACCGTCGCTCGCATAGATCCCGTTCTCGACGTGCACGATGAAGAACGCGCCGAGCATGAGCAGGAACAGCAGGACCCCGAAGAGGGGGACGAGGACGCCGAGGATGAGCGCGAGCCCACCGAGGATTTCGATCCAGGTGGCGACGAAGGCCGAGATCGCCGGGGCGGGAGCGCCCATTCCTTCGAAGCCGGCCTTGGTGCCTTCGTATCCCCACGTGCCGAACTTCTGCAATCCGTGGACGAGGAAGATGACGCCGATCACGAGCCGGGCGATCAGGATGCCGATGTCGCGAACGAGAGGGGTCTTCATGTCGAGCCTTTCGATCAGGAGGCCGGAGAGCCCCGTTCAGTTGAAGCGACAACTAAGATAGCAACCGATAGTTGTAGCTTCAACTACACCGTTCGCGCCGGTTCGGGACGGGTGCCCGCGAACGCCTCCCCCAGCAGCCGCCGCACCCCCACCTGCGTCACCTCTCGCGGATTCGGATACGGCTTCGCGGTCGCCAACCGCGCCGCCTCGTCCAGATCCGCCTCCCGCATCCCCAGCTCCTCGAGACTCGTCGGTCCCCCGGCCGCCGCCACGAGGTCGTAGACCCCCGCGGGCGCCGATTCCGTGCCGAGGGCCTGCGCGACGCGGGCCATGACGTGCGGTACCGACGGTTCGTTGTAGGCGAGCGCGTGGGGCAGCACGACGGTGTGTGTGGCGGCATGCGGCAGGTCGAACGAACCGCCCAGCGCGTGACAGAGCTTGTGGTGCAGGCCCATACCCGCCGAAGCCAGACACGTACCGGCGAGCCACGCGGCGAGCAGCAGATCCGAACGTCCCTCGGGATCCGCCGAATCCGCACCGAGGGCTGGGATACCCCGCGCGATCGCGGCCACCGCTTCGAGCGCGAGGGCGTCGACGATCGGGTTCGCCTGTTCGGAGTACAAGGCTTCGATCGCGTGGGCCATCGCGTTGATCGCGCTGGTCAACGCCAGAGGAATCGGCATCGACATGGTGAAGTCGACGTCGTAGATCACGGTCTCGGGCAGAAGGTCGGGCGACGAACGCGTGGTCTTCACGCCGCCCGCGGTCTCGCCGAGAACGGGCGTCACCTCCGACCCGGCATAGGTCGTCGGCAGGATCACCTGGTCGATCCCGGTGCGGCCCGCCAACGCCTTGGCCAGCCCGGTGGTGGAGCCGCCCCCGACCGCGACCACCGCGTCGACATCGTTCTCCGTGACCCGACCGAGGACCCGCTCGGTCACCTCGACCGGCGTGTGCATCACCGCACCGTCGAACCGCGCGACCTGCAGATCGCCGAGTGCCGTCTCGACCAGCTCGGCCTGCGGTCGCACGTGCTCGCCGGCGAGCAGCAGGACCCTCGAACGATCGAGTCGACGCACTTCGTCCGCGACCCGCGAAGCCGTACCGGGGCCGAAGATCACACGTACCGGATGAGAGTTGTAGACGAAGGAACGCATGCCCGTATTCTCACGACGCCCGTGAGGACACGCGTGCCCTTTACGAAAGTCCGTACACCCGCTCGGCGTTCGCGGTGGTGGCCGCGGCCAGTTCGTCGGCGTCCTCGCCGCGCACCTCGGCGAGCGCGCGCACCGTGTACGGCAGGCAGTACGACTCGTTCGGCGCGCCCCGGAAGGGATGCGGCGTCAGGAACGGCGCATCGGTCTCCACCAGCACCAGCTCGCGGGGCACGAGCGGCGCCGCCTCGCGCAGGGCCTTCGCGTTCTTGAAGCTCACGGTGCCCGAGAAGCTCAGCAGGTATCCGGCGTCGACGCACCGGCGGGCCATGTCTGCATCCGACGAGAAGCAGTGGAAGATCACCGTCTCGGGTGCACCCTCGTCGTGCAGGATGCGCAACAGTTCGGCGTCGGCCTCACGGTTGTGGATCATCAGAGTCTTGCCGAGACGCTTCGCGAGGTCGATGTGCCAGCGGAAGCCCTCCTCCTGTTCGGAGGGTTGCGCGCATCCGTCGAGCTTGCCGGGCCAGTAGAGGTCGAGGCCCGTCTCCCCCACGGCGACGCACCGGGGGTCGGCGGCGAGTGTCTCGATCTCGGCGCGGGTGGCGTCGTCGAGGCTGTTCGCGCGGGTCGGATGGATGGCGACGGCCGCGTAGACCCGATCGTCCCAGTGCGCGGCCCGCACCGCGAACCGCGCCGCCTCGAGATCGTCGGCGACGGTGACGATGCGTCCGACACCCACCGCGGCGGCACGGTCGACGATCGCGGAGGTCGTCGCGGCGTCCTCGGCACCGCACGCGTCGAGGTGCGTGTGGGCGTCGACGAGCGGACTCAACGGCTGTGGGGCTTCGGGGGCGGGACGGGCTGCGCTCACGACCTATAAACTACTGGCCACCATGACTGCGCCTGATTCCTCCCGCCCGGCTGCCGGCGATCCCACCCGCCCGCCGTTCTACGTCACGACCGCGATCGCGTACCCGAACGGCGCCCCGCACATCGGGCACGCCTACGAGTACATCTCGACCGACGCGATCGCGCGGTTCAAGCGTCTCGACGGCTTCGATGTGCGCTTCCTGACCGGCACCGACGAGCACGGTCTGAAGATGCAGCAGACCGCCGCGAAGGAAGGCATTCCGGTCACCGAACTCGCGTCCCGGAACTCGGACGTCTTCGAGGCCATGGACAAGGCCTTGAACATCTCGTACGACCGGTTCATCCGCACCACGGACGCCGATCACCTCGAGGCGAGCAAGGCGATCTGGCAGCGCATGGTCGACGCAGGCGACATCTACCTCGACACCTACGCGGGGTGGTACTCGGTCCGCGACGAGGCGTTCTACACCGACGGCGAGACCACGCTGCTCGAGGACGGTTCGCGGATCTCCACCGACACCGGCACCCCCGTGGAGTGGACGGAGGAATCCACCTACTTCTTCCGCCTGTCCGCCTACCAGGACAAGCTGCTGAAGCTCTACGAAGACCAGCCCGACTTCATCGCGCCGGCGACCCGTCGCAACGAGATCGTCAGCTTCGTCTCCGGTGGCCTGAAGGACCTGTCGATCTCCCGCACGACATTCGACTGGGGCGTTCCGGTTCCCCACCATCCCGATCACGTCATGTACGTGTGGGTCGACGCACTGACCAACTACCTCACCGGGGCCGGTTTCCCCGACACCGAGGCGGAGTCGTACCGCCGGTACTGGCCGGCCGATTTGCACATCATCGGCAAGGACATCACGCGGTTCCACACCGTGTACTGGCCGGCCTTCCTCATGTCCGCGGGCCTCGAACTGCCCGAGCGGGTCTTCGTCCACGGCTTCCTGTTCAACAAGGGCGAGAAGATGTCGAAGTCGGTCGGCAACGTCGTCGATCCCCTCGAGATGGTGAAGCAGTACGGCCTCGATCAGCTGCGCTTCTTCCTGCTCCGCGAGATCTCCTACGGCCAGGACGGCAGTTACAGTCACGAGGCGATCGTCACCCGTATCAATGCCGATCTGGCCAACGACC
>NZ_AJVB01000212.1:0-6454 GCF_000278445.1 Rhodococcus sp. R1101 | reverse complement strand
CCGAGACGGACGAGCTACGCATCACCGGCAGTTCGGGGGAATGGGTGATCAGCAGGGCTTCGGGTTCGTGGGTGAGGAGCGCGGTGGTCGATCCGCTCCCGGCTCCCCCACCTGCTCCTGTTCCTGCACCTGCACCGACCGGCGAGCCTGCTCCTTCACCGGTCCCCGAGGAGACGCCGCCCGAACCTGCGCCGACCCCGAGCGACGATGCTCCTGTGGGCGAGCCGGCCGACGACGGATCGGAAGGCTGATGCTTCGAAATCAATTCCGCTTCAACGAAACAGGAATTCCTGCCACCACGAGAGTCGCTGCTTCACTGGCCTCCGCGACCCGCGCATTGAGCCGGCCCAGCATGTCGCGGAACAATCGGCCCGAAGAGCTCGCGGGCACCACTCCGCTACCGACCTCGTTGCTCACGGCGACCACCGGCACCGCACATTTCCGCCACGCCGCGATCAACTCGTCCACGTCGGAGTGGACAGGGTCGAGGCCGCCACCCTCCCAGACACCGTGAATATCGAGCCGTGCCGTCAACCACGTTCCGAGACAATCGATCAGCAGCGGTTCCGTAGCGGTGCACAGCACCTCGGCGACATCGACCGTCTCCACCGTCGACCATGAACCGGGACGTCTCTCCCGGTGCAACGCAACACGTTCCGCCCACTCCGCGTCACCCTCTCGTGTCCCGCCGGTGGCGACGTAGATGACGGACGGGCAGGACGCGAGCAACTCCTCGGCGTGCCGCGACTTGCCCGACCGCACTCCCCCGAGAACCAGCGTCCGATGCGGCACGACCGGAGTCCCTTCACCCACGTGGACCACCTCACCATCACGACCGGGACGAGCATCCACCTGCTGCAGACGTTTCCGAAGTATGTCGGCGGGTGGATTGTGGTGGCCCAGATGCACTGCGACCACATCGGTGTCCGGAGTGACGGCACCGGCACCGCGCAGACCGTCCACCAGGGTGCCGAATTCCGGGAGGCCGAGGTGGCCCTCGGACAGTTCGGAGCGGTCGCCGGAGGTTTCCTCGAGAAACACCGCGTCGAACCGCGCGTCGCGCACGGCCTCGAACCACTCGGTAGGCCACATCCCGGTGTCGCACGCCCACAGCAGCCGCGACCCGCCGGGACCCGACAGGTCGTACAGCACTGCGTCACCGTCACGGAACACCCTGTGCCGCGCGGGGAGAACACGCACCGCATACTCACCGACGGCAAGCGAATCCCCGGCCTCGACCGGCACGAAACGCACCGGGTCGTCGGGGCCCACCCACGGTCTGCAGGTGTCGAGGGCGTCGGCGGGGCCGATCACGTCGAGCTCGTCGCCGCCCGCGACCCATGATCGGAACAGCAACGCCTGCGGCCCGAGATGATCGGCGTGCGCGTGTGTCAGGAGGATGTGCCGCACCGACGCCAGCGACCTGCCGTGCCGCACCGCCGCACCGGGCGCCTCCGGACCGCAGTCGAGCAGCAGCACGTCGTCGACGAGCGCCGCGGTCTGCCCGCGTATCTCGCCGCGACGTGCGGCGTCCGCACAGGATTCGCACGTGCAGAACGGATTCGGCCATCCGTCCGCCGCGCCGGTCCCCAGGAGTACGACCTCCATCAGCAGTCCTTCGAGGTGTCGCGGAGCGGGAGAACGGCACGACCCGCCGGACGGTCGAGGATCTCGACGCGGGCGCCGTAGACCTGCGCGATGCGTTCGGCGGTGAGCACGTCGTCGGGCACTCCGTCGGCAACGACGTATCCGCGATCGAGCAGCACGAGCCGTTCCCCGTACTGGGCGGCGGAGGTCAGGTCGTGCATCGCGGCGATGACGGTGAGGTCGCCTTCGGTGCGCATCGAGTCGACGAGTTCGAGCACCTGCTGTTGGTGCCCGATGTCGAGGGCGCTGGTGGGTTCGTCGAGGAGCAGCACCCGGGGTTGCTGGGCGAGAGCGCGCGCGAGCACGACCCGCTGCAGCTCCCCACCGGACAGTTCGGTCGCGAGTCGCGGTGCGAACGCCTCGAGCTCGAGCCGTTCGACGACCCGGTCCACCACCTCGCGGTCGTGCGCGGTCTCGGATCCGAAGCGCGGGATGTGCGGGGTGCGGCCGAGGTGGATCAGTTCCCTGACGGTGACACCTTCCGGCACCACGGGGCGTTGCGGCATCAGCGCGACCGCGCGTGCCATGTCCCGACGTCCGGCGCGCCCCGGCACGATGTCGGCGACCTGCAGGTGACCGGTGGCCGGCACGAGCCCGGCGAGGACGTGCAGCAGGGTGGTCTTGCCCGACCCGTTGGGCCCGACCAGCGACACCCAGGAGCCGGCGGTGACGTTCAGGTCGACGCGGTGCAGCACCTCGATGCCACCGCGTTCGGCGCCGAGCTGCCCGGCACGACACCGTCACGGTCCCGGTGGGAGAACATCGCTTTTCATCGGACACCTCGGCTACGTCTGAGCACGACGAGGAAGAAGGGCGCCCCGATCGCCGCGGTCACGACACCGATCGGCAGTTCGGCGGGCGACATGACGGTACGGGCCAGGACGTCCGCGAGGACGAGGAAGGATGCGCCCACCAGCAGGGACAGCGGCAGCAGGAGTCGGTGGCCGGGTCCGGCGAGCAGCCGTACCGCGTGGGGCACGACGATGCCGACGAAGCCGATGAGACCGCTCGCCGAGACGACGGCCGCAGTTCCGAGCGTCGCGACGCACACGAGCAACAGCCGCACGCGCGCCGGGTCGATCCCGAGGCTCGCGGCTTCGACGTCGCCGACCGCCATGACATCGAGTGTGCGCCGGTGCAGCGCGATGATCGCGACGGTGACCACGACGTACGGCAGGACCACGACGACATCGGACCATCCGTCGGTGGACAGGCGGCCGAGCATCCACGAGTACACCTGCCGCAGCGTGTCGTCGTGCAGCTGCATGAAGAACGTCTGGATCGCGTTGGCGAAGGCTGCGACGGCGACCCCGGCGAGGATGATGACGACTTCCGAGCGGCTTCCGCCGACGGTGCGGCCCAGCGAGTAGGTTGCGCCGACGGCGAGCAATCCACCCGCGAACGCTGCGACGGGGACCCCGGCGAACCCGGCCGCGCCGCCCACGACGATGGCGAGGGTCGCGCCGAGACCGGCGCCACTGGACACCCCGAGCAGGTAGGGATCGGCGAGCGGGTTGCGGAAGACACCCTGGTAGGCCGCGCCGGCGATGGCCAGCATCGCACCGACCAGCACGCCGAGCACCACACGCGGCATCCGGATGTTCCACAGGATGGCCTGCTGACGCGTGCTCAGTCCCGAATCGACGTCGACGAACGGCAGGCGGTCGGCGATGTCGAGCAGCACCCCTCCCGGGGTGAGACCGGCCGGTCCGACGAGGATCCCGACCAGCATCGCGGCGAACAGGACGAGCACCGCGCCGGTCAGCACGAGCACGTTGCGCGGCAGTACCCGCGCACCACCGGGTGGCAGGGCGCGGGTACTGCGGCGCGACAGAGAGATCAAGGCGTGGGCTGGGCCGCGGGGATGGCGCCGACGATCCGGGCGATCTCGCGCATCAGGTCCACGACGCGCGGACCCCAGCGACTCGCGATGTCCTCGTCGAGGACGTAGACGTGACCGTCACGGACGGCGCTGAGCTCGTTCCAACCCGCACGCTGTGCGACGACCTCGGGCGTGACGCCGCAGCACTGTCCGTCGGCCAGGAAGATCACGTCGGGGTTCTGTTCGAGGACGTACTCGGCGGACAGCTGCGGGTAACCGTTGCCGCCGGTCGCGATCGAGGTCAGACCCAGCATCGAGTAGATATCGCCGATATAGGTGTCGTCGGTGACGGTGTAGAAGGTGTTGTCGAGCTCGTGGTAGTAGGTCAGCGGGGTCTCACGCTCCGGGAGGCCCGCGAGAATCCCGTCGATGTCCGTCTTCATCTGCGCGACGAGTTCGGCGGCGTCACCGACGTGTCCGGTGGCGGCTCCCAGATGCTCGATCTGGGCATAGGTGTCGTCCAGCTTCCCGGCGGCGGGAAGGATCAACGTCTCGACACCGGCCTGTTCGAGTCCCGCGACGAGATCGGCGGTGTCGGCGTTGGCGACGACCAGGTCGGGTTCGTAACCGAGGATCGCCTCGACGTTCGGGGTGTAGCCCGACAAGTCGGTGACGGGCGCGTCGGCCGGGTAGTCGGATCGGTCGTCGACCGCGACCACCTGGTCACCGGCACCGATGGCGTAGAGCATCTCGGTGCTGGTGGGGCTCAGGGAGACGATGGCCTGCGGAGCATCGGCGGAAGCGGTGCCGGTGTCACCGGCCGGCGACGAGTCGTCGCTGTTCGAGCACCCCGCGGCGAGGAGAGCGAAGGCGGTCAGTCCGGCGGCGAACAGCCGTCGGGAGTTGTCGAGGGGCACAGCCATCCTCCGTTGTTCGGAGGACGAAAACAGCACGGCTGCAACAGGCGGTTGCGGCACGCCACCGTCCTTCGTCCGAGGACCAGTACGTACGGACCCTCCGCGCCGGCCGACCTGGCTCACCCCGTATCGGGACTCACAGTTGCGGGACAGCGCCGGATTCTCACCGGCTTCACCGAAAACGCAGCGGGTGCCCTACCGGATCGGCAGGACACCCGCAGCGTAGCTCACGGCTTCGCAGGTCAGGACAGCGCCTGCTGGAGATCTTCGAGAAGATCCTCGGGATCCTCGAGGCCGACGGACAGTCGCACCACACCGTCGGACAGGCCGATCGCGGCCCGGCCCTCGGGTCCCATCGCCCGGTGGGTGGTGGTCGCCGGGTGGGTGACGAGCGACTTGGCGTCGCCGAGATTGTTCGAGATGTCGACGATGCGCAGTTTGTTCAGCAGCTCGAAGGCGCGTTTCTTGCCCTCGCCCTCCGGGGCGTCGAGTTCGAACGTGATGATCGTGCCGCCGCCGCTCATCTGCGACTTCGCGAGTTCGTACTGCGGGTGCGATTCGAGATAGGGGTACTTGACCCACCGCACTGCCTCCTGCGATTCGAGGAACTGCGCGATGCGCAGCGTCGAATCGACCGAGGCCCGCAACCGCACCGGCATGGTCTCGAGACCCTTGAGCAGCGTCCACGCGTTGAACGGGCTCAGCGACGGCCCGGTGTGGCGGATGAGCTTCTGCACCGGCCCGTCGATGTAGTCGGCGGGTCCGAGGATCGCACCGCCGAGCACACGGCCCTGGCCGTCGATGTGCTTGGTGCCGGAGTACACGACGACGTCGGCACCGAGATCGAGGCTGCGCTGCAGCAGCGGGGTGGCGAAGACGTTGTCCAGCACCACCTTCGCGCCTGCCGCATGCGCCATCTCGGAGACGCGACGCACGTCGACGAGGGTCTGCATGGGGTTCGAGGGGGTCTCGAAGAAGACCGCGGTGGTGGGCACCGACAGTGCCTTCTCCCACTGGTCGAGATCCTCGCCGTCGACGAACACCGTCTCGACGCCCCAGCGGGGCAGGATCTCGTTGCACACGACGAAGCACGAACCGAAGAGGCTGCGTGCCGCGACGAGGCGGTCACCCTTGCCGAGCAACGCGGCGAGCGCGGTGAACACCGCGGACATGCCGGACGCGGTGGCGTACGCCCCCTCGGCACCGTCGAGCAGGCGCAGGCGCTCCTCGAACATCTTCACCGTGGGGTTGCCGTAGCGGGAGTAGACGAAATGGTCGACATCGCCGGTGAAAGCGGCCTCGGCGGCCTCGGCCGACTCGTAGACGAACCCGGAGTTGAGGTAAAGGGCCTCGGAGGTCTCCTCGAAACCGGATCGGAGGGTGCCGCCGCGCACGCCGAGCGTGGCGGGACGAACGGTGTCGGGCAGCGATTTGCTGAACGCGCCGCCCTGGGGGATGGAACTCACGACTGCCTCCACGGCAGGCCCGCGGCCCGCCAGCCCTCGGCACCTCGATGGCCTTCGCCGTCGAGAGCGCCTTCGAATCCTTCGAGAACGTTGTAGGCGGGGGTCAGGCCCGCGGCGGTGGCGGCTTCGGCCGCACCGATCGAGCGCTGACCCGAGCGACACAGGAAGATCACCGGCCCGCCGCCGATACCCGCTGCCCGCAGATCCTCGACGAAGGTCGGATTCGGGGCGCCGTCGGGGTAACGAACCCACTCGACGAACACGGTCCGGCGACCGAGCGACGAGGTTTCGGGGACCCCGACGTATTTCCACTCGGCTTCGGTCCGCACATCGACGAGCACGGCATCCGGATCACCGTGCAGCAGGTCCCATGCCTGCCGCGGCGTTATATCACCTGCGTAGCTCACCCGGACATGTTTTCACAGTTCGCGCTGGGACGTACACGCGGGCATCGCTTCGTATACGCACGGGCACCGATTCAGAATCGGCAGATCCGCCATACGTCGTCGATGCGGACGACCTGCCACGTCTCGGTCTGCGTCTGCCCGTCGAGGCCGGTCCGGACGTCCACGGTGGCCCGATCGCCGTCCACGGCAATGTTG
>NZ_AJVB01000211.1:0-6463 GCF_000278445.1 Rhodococcus sp. R1101 | reverse complement strand
CGTCCACGTCGAGGATCCGCTCCCCGGCGTGCGCGCCGTTGCCGGTGCCCAGCACGACCGTCAAGGTCATGAGGTTCGGCAGAGCGACCACCAGCGCGAGCACGCCGAGGGCGATCTGCAGTCCGCGGTGGTATCTCCAGTTACGGACCTGCCAGATCCACGCGAGCAACGAGATCGGGATCGCCGTGCAGAGGATGCCGAAGAGCAGACCCCACAGCACTCCCCGTGTGAATCCACCGTCCGCGAGCCCGGCGATCCGCTGCGCCCACCAGCGTGGAACGAACGCCGCCGACGCGTAATAAGCGATCACGAGCACGATCGCTGCCACGACCACCGTGATGACCTTCCTGGCCCACGGCGGTAACCCCTTCCGCGAAACGGTCTCGACATCGCTGTTCGTCATCCGGAACCTTCCTCGCCGATCGGTACGTGCGTACCTGCCGTACGCATGTCAGCCTACGGACCACCGCTTTCACAGCAGGTCCCTTCGCACTGCGAATTTCACCCGGTACGGTTGCCCGACTTTGTATACGGTGAGCCGCAGGGGTAATCGAACGTTCGCCGTCCGGGGAGGGACATGCGCAGTTTCGTGGATCTGGGCCTGTTCCTGGCCGCTGTCGCTCTGGGAATCGGATCGGTGTTGCCCGTGGTCGGCGGAATACGTCCCACCGAGATTCCCCTGGTGGCGTTGCGCGACGGCTTCCCCGCCGGCGACCTCGCGAGTGTCGCGGTCCCGGGTCTGCCGTTGTACGAGTCCCTCGCGGTCCCACTCGTGGTGGCCGCAGCGCTCCTGCTCGCGGCCGCACTGTTCGACTCGGTGGCGGTCGGCTGGGCCGGGACGCTGATCGGCGTCGCCACGGCGGTGGTGTTCTGGACTCGTCTGTTCCAGACCCACGGTGAGTACGTCGAACTCAACCGCAGCACGACGCTGACCAATCAGAACGGGACCGTCCTTCTGTTCAGCGGCACGCTCGTCGCGCTCCTGTGCTGCCTCATCGCACTGCGTCGTTCCTCGACGAGTCGCGCCTCCCTGGACTGAGCTTCCCCGGACCGAGCCTCCCCCTGCAGCGGGGCCGGTCCCGATACGCTCTCCGCACGGGGTGACCGCTTCGGGACACCCACAAGTCAAGGCAGGAACGATGGCAAGTCTCGACGAACTGATGTCCCGTATCCCGGTCGCGCAGGTGGCGCAGCGACTCGGCGTCGACACAGCGACGGCGGAGACAGCCGTCCGTGCGGCGCTCCCCACCCTCGTCGGCGGTCTCGACGCCAACGCCCGGAACGCGACGGGGGCGGCGTCGCTGCTCTCGGCGCTGGGCAAGCACTCCGACTCGAGCCTGGCCGAGGGTGACGTCGACGTCGACGGGATCGACACCGAGGACGGCGACAGGATCGTCTCCAACGTCTTCGGCGACAAGAAGGAGCAGGTGATCTCGACCCTCGGCTCCGTGAACGGTGCGGGCGGGAACGATCTGATCGCCAAGGTCCTCCCGATCATCGCTCCCATCGTGCTGTCCTATCTCGCCAAGCAGATCGGCGGTGGCGCGGGAGCGAACTCCGCGAGCACCTCGCAGGGTGGCGGTCTCGCCGATCTCCTCGGAGGTCTGCTGAAGAACGCCGGCGGCGGTTCGGCCCCGGCCGGCGGTGGTCTCGGCGACGTCCTCGGCAGTGTGCTCGGTGGCAATTCGGGTGGTGGTCTCGGCGGACTCCTCGGTGGACTTCTCGGCGGCGGCAAGCGCTGAGAGCCTCTGGAACAACACGTTCCGCTCTTCTCTGTGATGCAGCACGATCGGGACGGTACTGTCCTCGAGCGTTCCGGACCTGTACCGTGATCCGGGCGATGTGGGGGGCCACTGCACGGTGCGGCCGCATGCAGCGGCGACGATCGGATGATCGGCCGGGCTCCCCTTCTCCGTATGCCGGCGGAGTACACGGACACGATGTGAGGGGTAGAAGAGTATGACGCGAGTCCTGACTCAACTGGAGTTGCTGCGCGAACTGGAGCCTGTAGCCGAAGCCAACCTCAACCGGCACCTCTCGATGGCGAAGGACTGGCATCCGCACGACTACGTCCCGTGGGACGAGGGCCGCAACTTCGCCGCGATGGGCGGTGTCGACTGGGAGCCCGAGCAGTCGAAACTCGGCGAGGTCGCGAAGGCCGCCATGATCACCAACCTCCTCACCGAGGACAACCTGCCCTCCTACCACCGCGAGATCGCCGAGAGCTTCTCCCGCGACGGTGCCTGGGGCACCTGGGTCGGCCGGTGGACGGCGGAGGAGAACCGCCACGGCATCGTCATGCGCGACTACCTGGTCGTCACGCGTGGCGTCGATCCCGTCGCGCTCGAGAACGCCCGCATGGAGCACATGACGAACGGCTTCGCGTCCCCCAACTCCACCGGCATGCTCCACTCGGTCGCCTACGTGACCTTCCAGGAGCTCGCGACCCGCGTGTCGCACCGCAACACCGGACGTGCCTGCGACGACTCGATCGCCGACAAGATGCTCCAGCGCATCGCCGCCGACGAGAACCTGCACATGATCTTCTACCGGAACATCTGCGACGCGGCGATCGACGTCGCACCGGCCCAGACGCTGGCGGCGATCGTCGAGGTGCTCGAGAACTTCCAGATGCCGGGCGCCGGTATGCCGAATTTCCGTCGCAACGGCGTGCTCATGGCCAAGCACGGCATCTACGACCTGCGTCAGCACCTCGACGACGTCGTGATGCCGGTACTCCGCAAGTGGAGGATCTTCGAGCGCGATCTCGGCAGCGAGGCACAGCGCGATCTCGACAAGCTCGGCACCTTCCTCGAGGAGCTGGAACGCCAGGCAGGCCGGTTCGAGGAGATGCGCGACCGCTCCCTCGCCCGGGAGGCCGCGAAGCGCGAGAAGGTGGGCGCGAACGCCTGAGTCCCGTACGGGCGCCGACGCCCGATCGCGACGGAGGTTATCCTGTGCCCGGCGCCGATTTCGGAGCCGGGCACAGTCGCTTCCGCGGTCCTCCACGAACGGGCACGCTATTTCTTTGTCACACAACGGTTTCCAGAGGTACCCATGTCTTCCCTCCGTATCGGCTCGATCGAACTGAACAGCCCGGTCGTGCTGGCGCCCATGGCGGGAGTGACGAACGTCGCATTCCGTACGCTGTGCCGCGAACTCGAACTCGAACGGGCCGGCAGCACGTCGGGTCTGTACGTGTGCGAGATGGTCACCGCACGCGCCCTCGTCGAGCGGCACCCGGTCACCATGCACATGACGACCTTCGGTCCCACCGAGACACCGCGGTCGCTGCAGCTGTACACCGTCGACCCCGACACGACCTACGCCGCGGCGAAGATGATCGTCGACGAGAACCTCGCCGACCACATCGACATGAACTTCGGGTGCCCGGTCCCCAAGGTGACCCGCAAGGGCGGAGGATCGGCCCTCCCCTACAAGCGCAGACTGTTCGGGCAGATCGTCGCGGCTGCCGTCCGCGCCACGGAGGGCACGAACGTCCCGGTAACGGTCAAGTTCCACATCGGGATCGACGACGAACACCACACTCACCTCGACGCCGGTCGCATCGCGGCCGCCGAGGGAGCAGCAGCCGTGGCCCTCCATGCCCGGACCGCAGCGCAACGGTATTCGGGAGCGGCCGACTGGGACGAGATCGCGCGGTTGAAGGAACACGTCACCGGCGTACCCGTGCTCGGCAACGGCGACATCTTCGACGCCTCCGATGCGGAGAAGATGATGGCGCAGACCGGTTGCGACGGCGTGGTCGTCGGTCGCGGCTGCCTCGGGCGCCCCTGGCTGTTCGCCGAACTCAGTGCCGCGCTCGGCGGTCGCCCGATTCCCACCCCGCCGAATCTCGGTGAGGTGACGCAGATCATGCGCCGACACGCCGAACTGCTCGCCGACCATCACGGTGAGGACCGCGGCCTGCGCGACATGCGCAAGCACATCGCCTGGTATCTGCGCGGATTCCCGGCCGGGTCGGAGATCCGTAACGGGCTCGCCCGAGTGTCGACGCTCGCCGAACTCGACGATCTGCTGGGCAAACTCGACCACGACGTGCCGTTCCCCGCCGATGCCGAAGGCCCGCGGGGACGCCAGGGTTCGCCGAGCAGCGTCGCGCTCCCCGACGGCTGGCTCGACGACCCGGAGGACACCTGCGTGCCCGAGGGCGCCGACATGATGCACTCGGGAGGATGAGTCCTTCCTCGGGGGCTGTCCTGGACGGATTCGCGGATCGACCCACGGATGTCGTGCGTCACAGCCGCGTCACGGTCACATGCGACCGGCGATCAGTATCATTGCGGAGTCCTCGCGACGGTCGCCGCTGAGCGATCGGGTGGACGACGACGGATGACGATGCGGCGCGACCGCAGAAGGAGCAGGTATCGGTGGACGAGGAGCACGAGACAGGATCTCCGGATCCTCGCGCTCCCTGGGAACGACCGATAGCCGACAGCACCTACCGCGAAGCCCGTCCGGGCAGGCGCAGCCGCGCGGGTGGGGTGCACCGCTCCGACGAGCCCGACCCCGACTCCGGTCGCCACGAGGGTGCGCGCAATCGCCGGGCTGCGGATTCGGACGATCCGGAACAGCTCACCGTCGCCGAACTGCTCGACAAGGTGGGGCGACGATCCGATCCCCCTCCCCGGCCGGATCCGCCGAGCACGTCCACATCGTCACTGCCTCCGGCACATCCTCGCGGCCCCGAGCCTTCCCGGTACGTGGCATCCGAGGACGAATCCGGAGGGGCGGTGCTCCCGCGAAGAACGCCTCCCCCGGTGGCGCCGCCGGCCCGCTCGACACCGACGAGCCCTCCTGCGCGGCCCGACCCCCATCCTCCGATGCCGCCGGCCCCTTCGGCACCGCCGACCGCGGGCGCACCGCCGGCACCGCCCCGAGTGCCACCGGGACCGTCCCGTCCCCGGCCACCGGAGAATTCCCGGCCACCGGAGAATCCCCTCCCGCCGCGCGCCCAGGCACCGGATCGTATGACCGGCCCTCCGTCCCACGCGGCCCCGGCGCCACCACCGCGAGCGGTGCCTCAGGCGGAGTCGCGAGCGGTGCCTCAGACGGAGTCGCGAGCGGTGCCTCGGACGGAGTCGCGACCGGCACCTCCTGTCGGCGCGTCGCAGTCACCACCTCCTCGACAGAAACCGCCGGTCGTGGACGAACAGCCGACCGTCAAGATCGACGCGGTTCCTTCCGTGGACGACCGTCCGCCCGTCGAGGACGAGCACGACGAGAAGGCACACAACTCCGCGCTGCCCCGACCGGTGGGCAGTGGCACCCTCGGCCGTCTCGCTCAGAGCAAGCAACGCAAGCGGAAACGCCTCCGGTTCGCGGTGCGAGCGGCAGTGGCCTTCGTCTCGGTCCTGGCGCTGCTGGGCAACGGTGCGGTGTGGGGATACCTCCGTTCCACGGAGGCAGGCTTCTCCCAGATCGCCGCACTGGACACCGAATCGGACGACATCGTCGACCCGATCGGCCAGACGGGCGACGAGACCTATCTGATCGTGGGCACCGACACCCGCGCCGGCGCCAGCGGTGCGATCGGAGCCGGAACCGTCGACGACGCCGAGGGCGCTCGTGCCGACACCGTCATCCTCGTCAACATCCCCGCGGATCGCAGCCGCGTGGTCGCGGTGTCGTTCCCCCGCGATCTGGATGTGGAACGCCCGGTATGCCGCGGATGGGACAGCGCGACCGGCGACTACGATTCCGAACTGTATCCGGCCGCCGAAGGCGACAAGCTCAACGCAACGTACGCGCTCGGCGGGCCGAAGTGTCTGGTCAAGGTGATCCAGAAGATCTCCGGGTTGAAGATCGGTCATTTCGTGGGCATCGACTTCGCCGGCTTCGAATCCATGGTCGACGAGATCGGTGGGGTCGAGGTGTGTACCCCCATACCGTTGATCGACAACGAGCTCGGTCCCCTCATCGAGACACCCGGCACCCACACGCTCGACGGGAAACGCGCACTCGACTACGTCCGCGCCCGCAAGATCGATTCGGAGGGCAACAGCGACTACGGCCGGATCAGCCGGCAGCAGAAGTTCCTGTCGTCGCTGCTGCGTTCGACATTGTCGAACAAGGTGTTGCTCGATCCCGGGAAGCTCAACGGGTTCATCGGCGCCTTCACCCGCGCGACCTTCGTCGAGAACGTCAACACCGAGTCGCTCGTCAAACTCGGGCGTTCGATGCAGAACGTCGAGGCCGGCGCGGTGTCTTTCCTCACCATCCCCACCGCCGGCACCAACGACTGGGGCAACGAGATTCCCCGGACGGACGACATCGAGGCGATCTTCACCGCCATCATCGACGACCTGCCCCTGCCGGGTGAGAAACGCGAGGACGTGCCGGAGGAGACCGCACCCGCACCCGCCGAACCTCTGCCGGCACAGCTCGCCGTCGATCCCTCGTCGGTGTCGGTGCAGGTCTCGAATGCCTCCGGTGTCTCCGG
>NZ_AJVB01000210.1:0-6475 GCF_000278445.1 Rhodococcus sp. R1101 | reverse complement strand
CGACGCGCTGCTGCACCCGATCGCGTTCACCCTCGGGCTCACCATCGTGGTGGTGCTGCACATCCTGCTCGGCGAGATGGTGCCGAAGAACATCGCCATCGCCGGCCCCGAACGCGCCGCGATGCTGCTCGTGCCGATCCACCTGCTGTTCATGCGGCCCGCCCGGCCGGTCATCGCCTTCTACAATCTGTGCGCCAACGCCACCCTGCGCGCGGCACGTATCGACCCGAAGGACGAACTCGACACCTCGGTGTCCGCGGTGGAGCTCACCGAGATGATCGGCGAATCCCGCTCCGAGGGGCTGCTCGACGAGGAGGAACACGAGCGCCTCACCCGCGCCCTGGCCACCGGCAGCCGCACCGTCGCCGACGTGATGATCCCCCTCGCCCGGGTGCGCACCGTGCCGCACACCGGGGCGGGACCGACACTCGGGGATGTCGAGCATGCCGTCACCACGACCGGATTCTCGCGGTATCCGACCCGGCGTCCGGACGGCACGATCACCGGGTACGTCCACATCAAGGACGTGCTCGATCTCGTGCGGGAACAGTCCACCGGTCCCGAGACCGTCATCCCCGCCGCGGTGATCCGTCCGCTGCCCACCATCACGATCGCCGACGGTCTCGACGACGCCCTGGGCGCCCTGCGACGCAGCAACGCACATCTGGCCGGGGTGGTCGACACCACCGGCACGCTGCGCGGCATCGTCGCCCTCGAGGACCTCGTGGAAGAGTTCGTCGGGACGGTCCGCGACGCCACCCACCGGGTCGCGGACCCGCTGGGCAACCGGCCCCGTACGACCGCACCCCGACCGACCGAACGAGAATCATGACCCGCTCTCTCACCCCGACCGACCGTCCGACGATCCTGACCGAGGCGGAGTGGACCGCGCGGCGCGAGGAGCACCACACAGTCGTGGACGAGTTGCTCGGCGGACATCTCGGGCGCCGTGCCACCGGTCGCACCCATCCGGTGCACGACTTCCTGTTCACCTACTACAGCCTGCGGCCGAGTCAGCTGCGGCGCTGGCATCCCGGCTACGGCATCGTGCTGCTCGGGGCGAGTGCGGTGCGCGCCTACCGTGACCATGCCGGCTACGAGCGGGTCGTGATCGACGGGGAGCCGGGGGTGCGGGTGGGCCGTGGGATGCTCGACCGGCGCGCCGGCACCGTCGACTTCGTGGCCGGGCTGCTCGCCGCGACCGCCTCCCGCCCGCCGCAGCTGGGCTGCTTCGGCCTGCACGAATGGGCGATGGTGTACCGGGCGGGTACCGACGGGGTGCGGCATTCGTCGGTGCCCTTGCGCCTCGGCCGCGACGGTACGGATGCAGTGGTGGAATCAATGCAGTTGCGATGCACTCATTACGATGCGTTCCGGTTCTTCACCCCCGCGGCGGCCCCCCGCAACGCCGAGACACTGACCCGCGACGAGCAGATCCGTACCGAGCAACCCGGCTGCCTGCATGCCGGGATGGACTTGTACAAGTGGTGCTACAAGCTGCTGCCGCTGACCGATTCGGCGCTGACGGTGCGGTGCCTGCGACACGCGGCCGCAGCCCGCGAACTGGACATGCGGGCGAGCCCGTATGATCTCGAGGACTACGGCTACTCGCCCATCAGGATCGAGACTGCCGCCGGACGCGCACAGTACGTCCGCGAGCAGTCGGCGCTCACCCGTCGCGCCGCAGCTCTGAGAGAAGAGCTGATGAATCGATGTACCGCCCTGCAGGCGCACAGAACCACTGCGTCCGTTACTACCGGCGGGTAACATAATCGACGATTCCGTGCGGCCGGGATGTTTCCGGCCGCACAGCAACCGGAAAGAGTGAGGGTGATGACAGAACGCGTGCAGGTCGGCGGACTCCAGATCGCGCAGGTTCTCTACGACTTCGTCAACAACGAGGCCATCCCCGGCAGCGGGGTCGACGCCGACACCTTCTGGGCGGGTGCCGACAAGATCGTCCACGACCTCGCCCCCAAGAACCGGGCACTGCTCGCCAAGCGTGACGACCTCCAGGCCCAGATCGACGGCTGGCACCGCGAACGCGCCGGACAGCCCCACGACCCGGTCGCCTACAAGACCTTCCTCGAAGAGATCGGCTACCTCGTCCCGGCCCCCGAACCGTTCACCATCGGCACCGAGAACGTCGACACCGAGATCGCCGAGACCGCCGGCCCGCAGCTCGTCGTGCCCGTCCTCAACGCCCGCTTCGCGCTCAACGCCTCCAACGCGCGCTGGGGATCGCTCTACGACGCGCTCTACGGCACCGACGTCATCCCCGAAGAAGACGGCGCCGAGAAGGGCACCGGCTACAACAAGGTCCGCGGCGACAAGGTCATCGCCTGGGCCCGCGACTTCCTCGACAAGGCCGCACCCCTCGCGCAGGGCTCGCACGCCGACTCCACCGCCTACAGCATCGACGGCACCGAACTGAAGGTCACCCTCGAGGGCGGCACCGTCACCGGACTCGCCCAGCCCGACAAGCTCGTCGGCTACCTCGGCGACAAGGCCACCCCCTCCTCGGTGCTGCTGCGCAACCACGGCCTGCACATCGACATCCGGATCGACCCCGAGTCCCCCATCGGCAGCACCGACGCCGCCGGCGTCGAGGACGTCGTCCTCGAATCCGCCGTCACCACCATCATGGACTTCGAGGACTCCGTCGCCGCCGTCGACGCCGACGACAAGGTCATCGGCTACCGCAACTGGCTCGGCCTCAACCGCGGCGACCTGTCCGAGTCCTTCGACAAGGGCGGCAAGACCCTCACCCGCACGCTGAACCCGAACCGCGTCTACACCGCCCTCGACGGCAGCGACCTCGAACTGCACGGCCGCTCCCTGCTGTTCGTCCGCAACGTCGGGCACCTCATGACCAACCCCGCCGTCCTCGACCGCGACGGCAACGAGGTCCCCGAAGGCATCCTCGACGCGCTCGTCACCAGCCTGTGCGCCATCCACGGCCTGCACATCGACGAGGACCACGGCCCGCTCGCCAACAGCCGCACCGGCTCGATCTACATCGTCAAGCCCAAGCAGCACGGCCCAGAGGAATCCGCCTTCACCACCGAACTGTTCGGCCGCGTCGAAGAGGTCCTCTCCCTGCCCACCAACACCCTCAAGGTCGGCATCATGGACGAGGAGCGACGCACCACCGTCAACCTCGCCGCCTGCATCAAGGCCGCCTCCGACCGCGTGGTGTTCATCAACACCGGCTTCCTCGACCGCACCGGCGACGAGATCCACACCTCCATGGAGGCCGGACCCGTCGTCCGCAAGGCCGCCATGAAGCAGCAGCGCTGGATCGCCGCCTACGAGGACTGGAACGTCGACACCGGCCTCGCCTGCGGCCTGCAGGGCAAGGCCCAGATCGGCAAGGGCATGTGGGCCATGACCGATCTCATGCGCGACATGGTCGAGCAGAAGATCGGCCAGCCCAAGGCCGGCGCCAACACCGCGTGGGTGCCCTCACCCACCGGCGCCACCCTGCACGCCACCCACTACCACGAGGTCGACGTCTTCGCCGTCCAGAACGAGCTCAAGGGCACCAGCCGCGCCACCGTCGACGACATCCTCACCATCCCCCTCGCCGAGAACCCGAACTGGTCCGACGAGGAGAAGCGCGAAGAACTCGACAACAACTGCCAGTCCATCCTCGGCTACGTCGTGCGCTGGATCGACGCCGGCGTCGGCTGCTCCAAGGTCCCCGACATCCACGACGTCGCCCTCATGGAGGACCGCGCCACCCTGCGCATCTCCAGCCAGCTCCTCGCCAACTGGATCCGCCACGACGTCGTCACCGCCGACGAGGTCATCGCCTCCCTCGAGCGCATGGCACCCGTCGTCGACCGGCAGAACGAAGGCGACCCCGGCTACCGGCCGCTCGCCCCGAACTTCGACGACAACATCGCCTTCCAGGCCGCCAAGGAACTCATCCTCGAAGGCACCACGCAGCCCAGCGGCTACACCGAGCCGATCCTGCACCGCCGTCGTCGGGAGAACAAGGCCAAGTACGCCTGACCCGCACACCGACGCCCAGGGTCCCGATCCGCACCGGATCGGGACCCTGCCCGTCTCCGCACCGCGCGCCGGAGCCGGATCACACTCCGCTCCTCACTAGACTCGACCATCGGATCGACGAACGAAACGAGGCGGACACGACGTGGGCGGGCGACATCGCGGCAGCGGACGACGAGGAATCAGCACAAGCGTCATCGTGGTCGCCGCAGGCGTAGTACTCGCCCTGCTCGCCGTCCTCGGCTGGTTCCGCCTCCGCGACAACATCGACAACCAGGCCACCGCCGCCGCCGAAACCTGCGTCGAAGGCGACACCGTGCTGCACATCGCCGCCGACCCCCTCATCGCCCCCACCCTCACCGAACTCGCCGACCGCTGGACCGACGGCGGCGTCCGCGTCATCCGCGACCACTGCGTCACCGCCGAGATCACCCCCGTCGACAGCCTCGCCGCCGCCGACACCCTCACCGCCGGCACTTGGGATCCGGCGCTCGGCCCCGAACCCGCCCTGTGGGTCCCCCTCGACACCCGCATGAGCGCCCGCGCCACCGACACCATCGACGGCACCCCCGCTCCCTCGCCACCTCCCCGGTCGTACTCGCCGTCCCCACCGACCTCGGCCGCGCCCTCACCACCGCCACCATCCGCTGGCAGGACCTCCCCCGACTCCAGAACAACCCCGCCGCCATGCGCGAGATCGGACTCGACATCTGGGGCGCGCTCGGCCTCGCCCTGCCCACCGGCACCGAAACCCACGCGACCACGCTCGCCCTCGAAGCGGTCACCGCCGCCACCACCGGCATCGGCGCCGGACCGGTCACCCTCGAACAGGCCGCCACCCCCGCCGCGATCACCGCCGTGAGCACCCTCGCGCTCGGCGCCGACACCCTCGGCGCCATCGGCACCACCGCCGACACCCTCGCCGCGCTCGGCGCCCGACCCGACACCGATGCCCCCATCCACGCCGTGCCCGTCATCGAGCAGCAACTGCACCGCGCCCTCACCGGCGGGCAGATCCGCGGCCTCACCGGACACCTCCCCATCGGCGTCGCACCCGTCGTCGACTTCCCCGCCGCCGTCGTCGACGCCCCCTGGGTCGACGAGACCCTCGCCCGCGCCGCCGCGGAGTTCACCGACTACGCCCGCCGCCCCGAACAGACCGGCGTTCTCACCGCGCACGGCTTCCGCACCGCCGACGCCGTCCCGGAACCCGCCGGGGAACTGCCGCTGCCCCGCGTCGAGACCGCCCTCGCCCCGGCCGATCCCACCGTCGACGACGTCCTCGTCGCCCTGCGGCTCGCCCCGGTATCCCCACGCAAGGTCACGATGGTGGTCGACACTTCCACCTCCATGGGCACCCCCGCCGGCGACGGCACGCGACTCGACGCCACCGCCGGCGCCCTTCGCGAGGCCATGCGCCGCGCCTCCACCAACTCGGTGATGGGCATGTACGTCTTCGCCGACACCCCAACCGGGCACCGCGTCGCCGTCATCCGCGACGGCCTCACCGACGCCAAACGCGCGGCGATGTCCACGATCCTCGACGGCATCGACCTCACCGAGAAAGAACCGGTCTACGCCACCCTCGCCGCCGCCTACCGCGACGCCGTCGACAACTACGACCCGGCCCGACCGAACTCCGTGCTCGCCGTCGTCGACAGCGACGACCCCGACGAGACGGCCGCCCGCGACCTGCGCGCCGCGATCGACGAACTCTCGTCCCCCGACACCCCCGTGCGGATCGACGTCGTCGTCCTCGGCGACCGCACCGACCCCGCCCTCGAGCAGGCCACCGAGGCCACCGACGGCAGCCTCACCGTCGTCGACACCACCGACCCGGCCGACCTCACCGACCTTCTCCGAAAGCTGACGTCCTGACCGTGCTCCGCCTTCTCGTCGTGGGGGTCTTCCTTGCCCTCCTCACCTATCTGTTGCATCGACGACTCGTCCGGGTGCCCGGGCTGCCCCGTCCTGCCGCCCTCGCCGCCGACCTCGTCCTCGTCGTCATGTTCGTGCTCACGCTCGGCGCCGCCGAGGTGGGCACCGTGTTCGATCCCGCCTGGGCCCGCCCCGTCGGGTTCCTCGGCTGGAGCTGGCTGGCGGTGGTGCTGTACCTGATGCTCGGGCTCCTGCTCATCGGAGTCGGGCTGCTCGTCGCCCGCCTCGTCCGGCGCAGGCAACCCCGGCCGACCACCGGCGACGGCACCGTCGAGATTCCGCGACGGGGGCTGCGCGTCGCGACCGCCGTGCTCGTCGTGGCCGCGGTCGCCGCCGTCGGATACGGCACGATCGAGGCCGACCGGCCGCGGATCGTCACCGTGCCCGTCGCCCTGCAGGACCTGCCCGCCGGCTTCGCCGGCGCCCGCATCGCGCTCGTCACCGACCTGCACGTCGGTCCCGCCCGCGGCGCCGACTTCGTGCAACGTGTCGTCGACCTCGTCGCCGAAGAACAACCCGACCT
>NZ_AJVB01000209.1:0-6496 GCF_000278445.1 Rhodococcus sp. R1101 | reverse complement strand
ACCGCCGACGACGAGGCCATGCTCGCCCAGGCCGACGCACTGCTGGGGAAGGTGCGAGCCGAGTTCGACGTCCAGGCCCTGCATCTGGGTCTCGAAGCGATCTGGCACGTGCTCGGCGAAACCAACCGTTACTTCTCCGCGCAGCAGCCGTGGGTGCTGCGCAAGACCGATCCCGAGCGGATGGCGACGGTCCTCTACGTCACGCTCGAGGTCGTGCGGATCGTCGGTCTGCTCGTCCAGCCGGTGATGCCGGATTCCGGTGCGAAGATCCTCGACCTGCTCGGTCAGGCACCGGAGGCGCGGGAGTTCGACGCCGTCGCCACCCGTCTGGCTCCCGGCACGGCACTGCCCGCGCCCGCGCCGGTGTTCCCGCGATACATCGACGAGGACTGAGGTCTCACCAGACGGTTCCGTCCGGCGACGGAGAACACCGACCAGCGCGTTCTGCGTCGCCACCGGAACCTGTCGGTGCCGTGCGCCACACTGCGGCGCATGCGCAGCGATAGAACACACGTTCGAAACGGCGGCCTGAACGAGCACGCCCTCCTCTCCGAGTTGGGCGGTGCCTACGAGCGGGGGTGGCAGCCCGCCGACATCCTGCACGTGACGGCCCGTTCGGGCGGCACGTCCGACGTCGCGCTCACCGCGGCCACGATGCTGTTCGATGCACAGATCCGGCATGCGGCCGAACGCGCCCCCGTCGAGTGGGTACGGCAGATCGACGAGATCTCCCGACGGCACCCGTATCTCGTCCACGCCACGCAAGCCCCGGCACTGGCCGACCGTCTGCGCCGGGCCGCCTCCGACGTCACCCGCTTCGAGATCGAGGGCCTCGCCTTCACCTGGAAGTACCTGCCGTCGTTCGCGATCCTCATGCCGCCGCCCTCACGGTGGCCGTCCGTCCGCTCCGCCGACACCGTTGCCTCCTCGCCGCCCGACATCCGGATTCTCGAACGCATCCGCGCACTGTTGTCGAAGGCCGAATCCACCGACTTCCCCGACGAGGCAGAAGCGCTCACCGCGAAAGCGCAGGAACTCGTCTCCCGCCATGCAGTGGGTGCCGCACTGCATGGCGGACCCGGCTCCCGCACCGACCCCGTCGTGGGCCGGCGCATCCACCTCCACAATCCGTACATCCGGGAGAAGGTCCTGCTTCTCACGGCGATCGGCGATGCGAACCGGGTGCGCACGGTGTGGTTCACCCGCGTGCAGATCGCGACGATCGTCGGCACCGCGACCGACCTGCAGCAGGCCGAGATGCTGTTCACCTCCCTGCTCGTGCAGGCCGGGCGGGCCGTGCGGGCGGCCGGCACGGCGGGCCGGCGAGGATCGTCCGCGACCTCCTTCCGCCGTGCCTTCCTCACCGGCTACGCGCATCGGATCGGCGAACGTCTCCGCGAGGCCGACGTCCGGGCCACCGCCGACGCCGCAGCCGAGGCGCGGGTACCCATCACGACCCTCGCGCCGATCCTCGCCCGTCGGTCCGATGCCGTCGACACCGAGTTCCGGCGACTGTTTCCCGTCACCCGCGACTCGCGTAGCCGCGGTGTCGACGCCGACGGCTTCCACGCCGGTCGCGATGCGGCCGACGCCGCCTCGCTCACCCCCGGGCCCCAGCCCGTCGATCGCTGAGGCCGATCACCCAGGCGGTCGATCACCCGGGTGACGGGCATCACCGGATGCCGTGCCCACGCCGTGTCACATCCACGCCGCGAGCGGTGTCACGTCGGTAGCACCACTTCCGACAGCGAAGGGACGAGAGCGATGACAACGCAATTCCACGTGGTGGTCGTAGGCGCGGGGTACGCCGGGGTGACGGCCGCGAACCGACTCCTGGCCGAGCATCCCGAAGTCGCGGTCACGGTGGTGAACCCGCGCGCGGTCTTCGTCGAACGGGTCCGGCTCCACCAGGTGGCGGCCGGATCCGGCACCGCCACGCACGACCTGGCCGATCTCCTGCATCCGCGGGCGACGCTGCATGTCGGTTCGGCCGAACGGATCGAACCGCACGCGGTGGCCCTCGCCGACAGGACGGTCCTGCGGTGCGACGCGGTGGTCCACGCCGTGGGCAGCACATCGGTTCCCGGCGCGATTCCCGAGGCACAGAAAGTGTTCTCCGTCGCCGACCTCGACTCGGCCACAGCTCTCCACGACGCGCTCGTGGCCGTGGACGATCACGCGTCCGTCGTCGTGGTCGGCGGTGGCCTCACCGGCCTCGAGACGGTCACCGAACTCGCACAGGCACATCCGCGACACTCACTCACCCTCGTCGGCGATCCGGGCGCCGGCCTACCCGAGGACACCCGGCGTTACATCCGTCGCCGGCTGGAGGACCTGGGCGTCCGGCTCCGCTCGGGAGTACGGGTCGCCCGCATCGACGAGGAGTCCGTCGAACTCGACGACGGCACCGCGATTCCCGCGACGCTTGTGGTCCGGACGGCAGGCTTCTCCGTCCCCGACCTCGCCCGTCGCAGCGGGCTGCCGATCGACGACGTCGGCCGCCTCCGGGTCCGCGACACCCTTCAGGCGGTCGACGGCACACCTATCGTCGGAGTGGGCGACGCGGTGGTGGTGGAGGGCCACGACCACCTGCGGATGAGCTGCCAGGCAGCGATGCCGCTGGGCAGCCACGGCGCCGACACGGTGTGGCAACTGCTGCAGGGACGCAAACCGGCACCGCTCTCGCTCGGGTTCGTCTCGACCTGCATCTCGTTGGGCCGCGATCGCGGCGTGGTGCAGTTGTCCGCCCGCGACGACACCCCCTCGAGGTGGGCGGTGCGGGGACGGCTCGCAGCACCGGTGAAGGAAGCCGTCGTTCGTGGGACCATCCGCACCATGCAACTCCAGGCGCGCGGGCGGGCCCTGCCGACCCGGCGCGGACCGGACACGGCCGCACGGGAGAATGCGCACGTATGACCGGCGCCGACGTCTTCACCGAACATCGGGGACTGCTGTTCTCGATCGCCTACGAGATCACCGGCAGCGTCGCCGACAGCGAGGACGTCCTGCAGGAGAGCTACCTCCGCTGGGCCCGCGCCGACACCGATGCCGTCGACAACCCGCGAGCCTACGCGGCGCAGATCGTCACGCGGCAGGCGCTGAACTCGCTGCGGTCGGCGCAGCGCCGCCGGGAGGACTACGTCGGGCCGTGGCTGCCCGAACCGATCCTCACTGCCCCCGACGCGGCCCCCGGGGTCGAACTCGCCGAGGCGGTGTCCACCGCGATGCTGCTGGTACTGGAGACGTTGACGCCGGTCGAACGTGTGGTCTTCGTGATGCGCGAGGTGTTCGGTTTCGAGTACGGGCGCATCGCCGACGCGGTCGACCGCACGGAGAGCGCCGTCCGGCAGATCGCGCACCGTGCCCGCGCGCACGTCCACGCCAAGCAGCGGCGCTTCACCCCGGCGGGCGCCGAGACCGACCGGGTGGTCACCGCCTTCCTTACCGCGGCGACCACCGGCGATCTCGACGGATTGCTGTCACTGCTGGCTCCCGACGTCGTGTACCTCGCCGACGGCGGAGGCAAGGTCAATGCGGCCCGCGTCCCGGTCCTCGGCGCCACGAAGGTCGCCCGCCTGTTCCTCGGGCTGGTCCGGCACCCACTGCCCGACATGACCATCGAGCCGGCCGTGCTGAACTCGATGCCGGGCGTCCTCGTCCGCTCGGCAGGGGTCCTCGACATGGTGCTGCACTTCGAGATCGACGAGGGCCTGGTCACCGGGGTCTACGTGGTGCGCAATCCCGACAAGCTCACACATCTCGGGGCTCGTCCCGGCGCCTCCGACCGGCCATGACAAGCTGACGCCATGCGGATGGAACGACTCGGCCGCGGCGGCACCGTCGATCGCGTTCTCGGTGCACTGGCGGAACGCGCCCGGATCCTGGCCGTCCCCGGCCCGGCTGCGCTGTCGGGCGAGTGGTTCGGGGCTGCGGCCGTGCTCGTCCCTTCCGTCTCCGTCGAATCCGTACCACCGGCGGAGGCCTTCTCGCTCTCGCCGGATGCTCCCGTCTCCGGCGGCGACCGGCCACTCATCGGTGGTGGACGCATCGGATACCTCGCCTACCCGGATCGCGTCCCGGACCGCCCCGCGCTGCCCCTGGCCGCGAGCGGGTGGACCGATACCGTCCTGCGCCTCGACGCCGACGGCTGCTGGTGGTACGAGACCCTCGGCACCGCACCCTGCCCCGACGATCTCGCCTCCGCCGTCCTCGATCCCTCGCCCGTGGCCTCCGGCTGGCACATCGCGTGGACGCCGCCCTCCCGCGACGAGCACCGCCGCGGCGTCGAACGGTGCCTCGAGGCGATCCGCGCCGGCGAGGTGTACCAGGCGTGCGTATGCACCCGGTTCACCGGACGGTGGGACGGCGACCCGCTGGCGTTCTTCGCCGACGGAATCTCCCGGACGGCCCCGGCACGAGCCGCCTATTTGCAGGGATCCTGGGGCGCAGTGGCGTCGCTGTCGCCCGAACTGTTCGTCTCCCTCCACGACGACACGATGCGGTCGAGCCCGATCAAGGGCACACTCCCCCGATCCGCCGACCCGGCGCGATTACGGGCGTCTGCCAAGGACGTCGCCGAGAACGTGATGATCGTCGACCTCGTCCGCAACGATCTCGGTCGCGTCGCCCAGACCGGTTCGGTGCGGATCGAGGATCTGCTGACGGTGCGGCCCGCCCCGGGGGTGTGGCACCTGGTGTCCACCGTCGCGGCGGAGCGGCGACCTGGCGTGACGGTCGCCGACATTCTCGACGCGGCGTTCCCGCCCGCCTCCGTCACCGGGTGCCCGAAGATCCGGGCCCGCACGCTGCTCACCCGATGGGAGGGTTCGGCGCGGGGCGTCTACTGCGGAACCGTCGGCATGACGAGTCCGATCGCCGGCACCGAACTGAACGTCGCGATCCGCACGGTCGAGTTCGGTCACGACGACACCGGCGACGGCGTGTGCGCGCTCGGTGTCGGTGGCGGCATCACCATCGACTCGGATCCCGAGGCCGAATGGCAGGAATGCCTCGACAAGGCCGCGAGCATCCTCACGCTCGGCGACAGCCGGGCCGGCGCTCAGCACACCCCGTTCGGCGGCGCCGGCAACTCGTAGCGGTCGAGCACGTCGTCGAGTCGCACCGAGGTGGAACGGCAGATGCGGGCCACCACGGCATCGGCATCGAGCCCCCACGTGCGGAGCAGACCGTCGCCGCCGGCAGCGACGATGGTGCCGTCGGGTGCGAAGGTGACCTGCCAGCGTCCCGTCCCGATCTCGGTGACCGGCCCACCGATCTCGTGCATCCCGTCCGGGTCGGCGACGTCCCACAATCGGACCGTCCCGTCGTCGCTCCCGCTGACCGCGCGGGTGCCGTCCGGGGTGATCGACACCGAGTAGACGGTGCCGCTGTGGCCGCTCAACCGGGTGTCGCGGGCGACGAAATCTCCGGACTCGGCGCGGTCCCAGACCACGACGTCGTGATCGTCACCACCGGTCACCAGGACGTCGCTCGAACCGCCGAAGGCCGCGGTGTTCACCCCGGTGGCGTGCCCGCCCGTGACGTTCACCCGTCCCGGGGAGCGCGGATCGGTGACGTCCCACGCGTAGATCTCGCTGTCGGCGCTCGTGACCACCAGGCTCCGGCCGTCGGGACTGACGGCCGCACTGCGCACGAGATTCTTCGGCCCGGTGAGCGGTTCGCCCCAGGGCACGGGCTCCGCTGGATCCGCGATGTCCCACAACTGCACCGAGAAGTCGTCGGCGCCGGTCACGAGGGTCGTGCCGTCGGGTCCGAACGCCACGGCGGAGGTGAACCTTGTGGCCAGCGGCACCGGGTCGCCGAACGGCTTCGGTGCCGACGGATCGCGCACGTCCCACAACTGCACGCTGCCCCCGGATGTCGGCGCCGTGGCCAGAATGGTCCCCGAGGGCGAGAGCGCACACACGTAGGCTCCGCCGAGCGGACGCGGCAACGCGATCCCGCCGGCACGGTTCCACTCGCCGCCCCGGCCGACCCGCCAGAGGGTGACATCGGGGCCGTAGCTGCCGGTCGCGACAAGGGTTCCGGACCGATCGATCGCGGGCCGGGTCAGCGCACCGTCGGCCACGGCCACGCGGGTCTGCGGCATCGTCCACACCCGGACGTTGGCGTCCTGTCCTCCGGTGACGAGGGTGTTCCCCGTCGGGCTGACCGCGAGCGTGGGTACGCCACCTCCGTGTCCGGTCAGCGGCGGGTCGACCTCGTCGAGCGTGCGCGTGGCGGGGTCGAGGTCCCACAGTTTCGCGGTGCCGTCCCACGAGGCGCTCGCGAGTGTGCGTCCGTCGGGCAGGAAAGCGATGTTCCAGACCCCACCGGTGTGGGCGTGGGTCGGCGCCCCCAGTGGACGGGCCGCGCGTGGATCGGTGGTGTCGAACAGGTGCAGCACACCGTCGTCGCTGCTCGCCGCGAGGACCGTACCGTCTCCGTTGAAGCTCACCGAATGGGCGACGTCGCCGAACCCGGTCAGCGGCTCGCC
>NZ_AJVB01000208.1:0-6525 GCF_000278445.1 Rhodococcus sp. R1101 | reverse complement strand
GGGCAGGCCTCACCGCCGAAGATGAGCAGGCGCACCGCCTCGAGTGCTTCGGCCGGCCACATCGCCGCGAGCGTGGGCACGGTGGAGACGACGGTGATGTTGCGCGAGACGAGCCACGGTCCGAGATCCATGCCGGAGCGGACGAGCGCGCGGGGGGCCGGAACCAGGCAGGCGCCGTGCCGCCAGGCGAGCCACATCTCCTCGCACGATGCGTCGAAGGCCACCGACAGGCCGGCCAGGACCCGGTCGCCGGGGCCGAGTGGCGCTGCCCGGCAGAACATCCGTGCTTCCGCGTCGACGAAGGCCGCCGCATTGCGGTGCGTGACGGCGACACCCTTCGGTGTCCCGGTCGAACCCGAGGTGAAGATGATCCACGCATCGTCGTCGAGGTTCGGCCCCCGCACGGCCGGGCTGCCCGGCGGGACGGCCGTACCCGGCCCGATGCCCTCGTCGGTGACGATGGCGGTGACCTGTGCTTCCGAGAACACGAGTTCGGCGCGCTCGTCGGGGTCGTCCGCGTCGACGGGCACGTATGCGGCGCCCGCAGCGAGAATCGAGAGAATCGTCACATACAGATCGGTGCGCCCGGACGTCATGCGCACGCCGACCCTGTCGCCGGCACCGACACCCGCGTCGTTCAACGCGTAGGCGCCGGCGATCACCGCCTCGACGAGTTCGGCGTATTCGAGGACGGTGGTGCCGTCGTCGAGGGCAGGGGCGTCCGGATGTGCCTCGGCGGTGCTCCGCAGCAGGTCGACGAGGGTGCGTGCAGGCGGAGCGTGCGACGCGCGGAGGAATTCGTCCGGAATGGGGGACCGGCCGACGGGGATCGAGGATATGGCTGGCAACTCCGCGGGTCCTTCTGCTCGATGGATCCTCCGGTTATCTCACGTCCGGGTGGACAACAGGTGAACGTTCGGTGCGCGGAACGTGTGTCGGCATCGTGCGATACGGGTTGACACGGCTCGATCGTCCTGTCATTGTCTTCGCCAGGTCATGAGTACCAGCGTCAAGCCCCGGCTCGCTGGTCGGCAACCCTCCAACCGCGGTGGGGTGCTCCGGGTGACGACCGGGCCGTGAATCCACCACCGGACACGGCAAGCGCGGACTCCGCCGGCGACGAGAACTCTCCGTCGTAGGCGTCACCGGCGGGTCCCTGAGTACACGAGGGATTTGTCATGACTGTTGTAGCCTCCACCACCTGCATTGCTCCGTTCGCCACCGTGTCCGGCTGTGACTCGCAGGTTCCGCTCGTCCAGGGTGGCACCTGCACCTACGCGAACTTCGACTACGCGGCGAGCGCACCGGCACTGTCCGCCGTCACCGACCGCCTCACGGAACTGCTGCCCTTCTACGCGAGCGTGCACCGCGGTGCCGGATACGCCTCGCGGATCAGCACCACCGCCTACGAGGACGCTCGCACCTCCGTGTCGCGCTTCGTCGGCGCGGACGACGACCAGGTCGTCGTCTTCACGCGCAACACCACCGATTCGCTGAACCTGCTTGCGAGTGCCGTGCCCGGCGATGTCGTCGTGCTCGACATCGAACACCACGCGAATCTACTGCCGTGGAAGAACTCCCGCATCGTCGAGGCGGCAGATACCGTCTCGGAGACGGTGTGGCGCCTCGCAGTCGAACTCCAGCGCGCCCCCGCGGCCCTGCTCGCCGTCACCGGTGCCTCCAACGTCACCGGCGAGGTGCTGCCCATCGCAGAGCTCGCCGAACTCGCTCACGCCTCCGGCGCGCGGATCCTCGTCGACGGCGCGCAGCTCGTGCCCCACCGCCGCGTCGATCTCGCGTCGCTCGGCGTGGACTACCTCGCGTTCTCCGGTCACAAGCTGTACGCGCCGTTCGGTGCGGGAGCGCTCGTCGGCCGACGCGACTGGCTCGACGCCGCCGAGCCGTACCTCGCCGGAGGCGGTGCGGTGCGCGAGGTACGCCTCGACCACACCGAATGGGCCTGCGCCCCTGCGCGTCACGAGGCCGGCACCCCCAACGTGCTCGGTGTCGCCGCCCTCGCCGCCGCATGCGATGCGCTCGCCGGTTTCGACTCCGACGCGGTCACCCGTCACGAGGAGGCCCTGTGCTCCCTGCTCGTCGACGGCCTGGACGCCATCGGCGGAGTGGAAGTGCTTCGGCTGTGGGACGATTCGGCCGACAGCGTCGGAATCGTCACTTTCACGATCGAGGGCTACGAGCCCGGTCACGTCGCGTCCTATCTGTCCGCCGAGCACGGCATCGGCGTCCGTGACGGACGTTTCTGCGCCCACCCGCTGCTCGCGCGGGTCGGTCGCGCCGGCGGTGCCGTCCGGGCGTCGCTCGGGCTCGGCAGCTCGTCCGATGACGTCGAACGGCTCCTCGGGGCGCTGCGTTCGCTGGTCGAGAACGGACCGTCGTGGGTGCATGCGAAGACCGACGGCGTGTGGAACCCCTCGCCGGAGACGCGGCCCGGCCTCGGAGCGGCCGACGCCGACGCATCTCCGTGCGTCTAGCGGTCGACAATTCCCCACAGGGTCAGTAGGGTAATTCGCATGGAGCGGACGAGGGCGATCGCCGCGGCACGCTGGTGCCGTCGCCATGTCGACCTCTGCCGTACGGCATCGGGAATCTGTTCGGACTGAAGGTCTTCTCCCTCGAAGTCTTCCGGCTCACAGGCCGATTTCTCCGTGCCGCTCCGCGGCCCGTACCGAGAGGCATCCCATGCCCGTCGCATCCACCGTCACCCCTGTATCCGCAGATCTGGCCACCGCAGACCCGGCCGTCGTCGAGTCCGCCACCATCCGGGCGTTGCGTATCGCCGTCGAGCTCGCCGGTCACTCCGGACCCGACTACTGGGCCGACCTGACCCTGGGGCGTGCCGGCGATCCGCCGCTCGACCTCAGCGCCGATGCACCCAACGTCGTGCGGGTGCGTGCCGCCGACCTGCGTGAGGCCGGAAAGCTGCGCGACCGCATCCGTGCGGAGGCCGCCGAGGAGGGGCGCGATCCCGATTCGGTCACCGTGCTCGTCGACGTCGAGGTCGTCCTCGCGTCCGATGCCCGCACCGCCCGTACCCGACGCACCCGTCCGGAATCCACCCGCGGGGAGGCCGACACGTTGTCGTACGTCGGCACGCCGCACGGTCTCGCCGGGCTGATCGCCGACATCCACGCCGTGCAGGTCGCCGACGGCGTTACGTTGATCCCGCTCGTCGCGCCGTTCACCGTCGAGCATCTCGTCGACGGAACGCTGCCGTGGTTGGAGTCGCGCGGCCTCATCGAGGTCTCGCCGACCGTCGTCGAGGTCCTGCGCCGGTTCGGCGAGGGCGCCCGGGCATCCGTGCGCGCTTCCTGACTCGAGTTCGTATCGCGAAGGAGGGGCAGGGTTTTCGACTCCTGCCCCTCCTTCGCGTGCGTTCACGCCGTGCGGCGATCGAGCGCTTCGACCACATGCACGCGCGGATCGGGATCGAACCGGTAACCGGACCCGCGGACAGTCGTGATGATGGTGCCGAAACGTCCCAGCTTGGAACGGATCCGGGAGACGTGGACGTCGACACTGCGGTTGCCCCGGTCGGTGTCGAAGTCGTCGTTTTCGGGGTATCCGGCACCGAGCGGCCGTAGCGCCGCGCGGGGCACCGCGACGCGGGGCCGGCGAACCAGCTGGGCGAGGATCTGGAATTCGCTGTGGCTCAACTCGACCCGCTGATTGTCGAGCACCAGCCCGCGGGCCGGCAGGTCGATCACCAGCGGGGTCGGGCCGGGACTGAGGAGGGTATGGGTGCGCGCACCCGGGAGCAGATCGAGGGCGGTCTCCCGCAGTGCGTCGGCGAGAGCTGCGAGATCACCCGCCGATCCGGCGTTCGTATCCGAGATCTGCACGATGAGAACGAGTTCAGGTGAATCGACCGAGCCGTCGGCCGGGTTCTCGATGGAGGACGTGGTCATGGAAGGGCTCCGCTGGTCGGAAGGTGAACGGTGCCGGCGGGCGGTGGCCCGCAGCTACGCGGCGCCGGAAAGAGAAGGGTTGGTGCGGATCTCAGACCGCACAGAGGCACGAGCGGGTACGGCACAGGTCGACATGCCTGCGGCTCCACGCTCGGACTGTCACGACGGAGAGTGTACCCGGGTGGAGGTGCCGAGGGTACCGCTGGGTGGACGGGCTCAGTCGACGTCGACGTCGATCGCCGCAGTGATGCGCATCAGCTCCGAATAGACGGTGCGGAACAGGGTGTTGGGGCACCCACCCGACGCCCACAGATCCGGGTAATGCCGCAGCGCACGGTCGACGTAGGTGGGCAGGTTCGTGGGGTGACCGAGCGGTGCCACGCCCCCGAGCGGCTGGCCCGTGACTTCCGTGACCAGGTCGGGGGATGCCGGCACGAGTTCGCCGCCGAGCCGCTCGCCCGTCCGGTCGACCGCCACGCGGTGCGCGCCGGACACGAGCAGCAGGATCGGGTCGTCGTCGAGCAGGAAGACGAGCGACTTCACGATCGCGCCCACCTCCACACCCACCGCGGCGGCGGCCTGCTCGGCGGTGTGCACGGTCTCCGGCTGCTGGACGATCAGACCGTGATGGCCGCGGGCGATGAGCGTGTCCGACACGCGGTGAGCGTTCGGATGCAGCGACCTGGTCATGGATCAAGAGTAGGAAAATCGCCGTGCGATGTGCGGGCTTCCGCGATCCCGGATCGGACGGTGCCGATGCGATCCGGCGATCCACAAGTTACCCTTCGGTAATGTCCGATCTCTCGCCTTGGAAAGCGTTCACCGTCGAACGCAAGGATCACGTCGCACAGGTCACGCTCATCGGCCCCGGCAAGGGCAACGCGATGGGCCCCGACTTCTGGGCGGAACTGCCCGTCCTGTTCGGTGAGCTCGACGCCGACCCCGACGTCCGCGCCGTCGTCCTCGCCGGTTCCGGCCGGAACTTCTCCTACGGGCTCGACCTCGTCGCCATGGGCGGCAGTCTCGGCGCCGTCGTCTCCGGCAAGGCGCTCGCGAAGCCGCGCACGGACTTCCACGCGATGATCAAGAACATGCAGGCGGCCGTCACGGCCGTCGCCGACTGCCGCAAGCCGGTCGTCGCCGCGGTCCAGGGCTGGTGCATCGGCGGAGCGGTCGACCTTATCTCCGCCGCCGACATCCGTTACGCGAGCGCCGACGCGAAGTTCAGCGTCCGCGAGGTCAAGGTCGGAATGGTCGCCGACGTCGGCACCCTCGCCCGGCTCCCGCTCATCATCGGCGACGGTCACGTCCGCGAACTCGCGCTCACCGGCAAGGACATCGACGCCGCCCGCGCCGAGAAGATCGGACTCGTCAACGACGTCCACGACGACGCCGACGCAGTGCTGGCCGCCGCCCACGCGACCGCCGCGGAAATCGCTGCCAACCCGCCGCTCGTCGTCCAGGGCATCAAGAACGTCCTCGACCACACCCGCTCGCCGCAGGTCGACGACAGCCTCCGCTACGTCGCGGCGTGGAACGCGGCGTTCCTGCCGTCGGAGGACCTCACCGAGGCGATCACCGCCGTCTTCGAGAAGCGACCGCCGCAGTTCAAGGGCGAGTAGACTCCGCATACGACGGATCCCCCGGACGATCACATCGTCCGGGGGATCCGCGTTGTGCAGGCTCGGGTCAGTGCCCGCCGTTGTTCTTCAGGCGCTCGACCGACGCGGTCACCTCGGCCTCGGCCTCGGCGCGACCGACCCAGTCGGCGGCCTCGACGTGCTTGCCCGGCTCGAGGTCCTTGTAGTGGACGAAGAAGTGCTTGATCGCGTCGAGCTCGAACTGCGAGACGTCGCTGATGTCCTGGACGTGATCCCACCGCGGGTCGCCGGCCGGGACGGCCAGGATCTTGTCGTCGCCACCGGCCTCGTCGACCATCTTGAACATGCCGATGGGACGGGCCTCGACGATTACGCCGGGGAAGACCGACTCGGGCAGCAGGACCATGCAGTCGAGCGGATCGCCGTCCTCACCGAGGGTGTTCTCGATGTAGCCGTAGTCGGCGGGGTAGCCGAACGAGGTGTACAGGTAACGATCGAGCTTGACGCGTCCGGTCTCGTGATCGACCTCGTACTTGTTCCGCTGTCCCTTGGGGATCTCGATGGTGACCTCGAACTCCACGCCTTGCCTCACTTCGTCGGTGTTTTTCCGGCGGATACGACATCCGTATCTGCGGTGATGGTCCGCAGAGAGGATAACGGTCGCGGCGCTAGGCTGGAGGTGCAGGTACCGGGGCCCCGAGTGCGTCACGACAGTGTGCGGCCGGCAGCGGGAAGTGCGGGTAGCTGGTCGACCAGTGTGTGCAGGATGCAGCGGAGGCGTGTTGACGGGGCAGGGCGGCAACAAGAAGCAGGGTTCACTGGCAACCAGGCGACGGCGGAACATGAAGATCCTGTTCGGGATCTGGGGAGCGGGTTTCCTCGCTCTGGTCGTCGGTGGAGCCTTCGCGATCTACGACGTGCGGACGTCCGCCGGCGCGGTCGTACTTCCCGCACCGGCACCGGTGGTCGCGACCCCCGCGGTCGCCGCGGTCTCACCC
>NZ_AJVB01000207.1:0-6544 GCF_000278445.1 Rhodococcus sp. R1101 | reverse complement strand
TCCCGCTCGGCGGTCCGCGGGCGATGCCCGTCCGCCGTACCCTTCCGCAACGGCAGCGCTCGCTCATCGGCGCGTGGTGCTTCGTCGACCACTACGGCCCCGACGACGTCTCCCGCACCGGTGGCATGGACGTCGCACCGCACCCCCACACCGGACTGCAGACGGTGTCGTGGCTGTTCACCGGGGAGATCGAACACCGCGACAGTCACGGCGTGCACGCGATGGTCCGGCCGGGGGAGTTGAACCTCATGACCGGAGGCCACGGGATCTGCCACTCCGAGGTCTCCACATCCGCGACCGCGATGCTGCACGGCGTGCAGTTGTGGGTGGCCCTGCCCGACGCGCATCGCGATGCGCCCCGCGACTTCCAGCACCATGTACCGCCGGTCGTCCGGGTACGCGGCGCCGCAGTGAAGGTCTTCCTCGGTTCGCTCGCGGGCCGGCAGTCGCCCGTGACGACGTTCACGCCGCTGCTCGGGGCCGAGATCGTCCTCGATCCTGCGGCGAGCATCACCCTCGACATCGACCCGTCGTTCGAGCACGGCGTGCTCGTCGACACCGGTACGGTCGCGCTGTTCGGTACCGTGCTCACGCGTGCCGCGCTCGGCTACACCGGAACCGGTGTGCCGGCCCTCGAACTGACCAACACCACCGACGAACCCGCACGTATCGTCCTCCTCGGCGGAACACCTTTCGGCGAGGAGATCGTGATGTGGTGGAACTTCGTCGGGCGCGACCACGACGAGATCGTCGCCTACCGGGACGCCTGGGAACGCGGGTCCGATCGTTTCGGCAGCGTCTCCGGCTACACCGGCCGGGTCGAGCGTCTCCCGGCGCCGCCCCTGCCCCAGGCACGTATCCGCCCCCGCCGCAATCCGTCCACCGCAGATCCGAACTGCCCGACACAGGATCCCGCATGAGCACCGCACCGATACTCGACGTCCGCCGCGCGGACGACCGCCTCCACACGAAGATCGACTGGCTCGATTCGCGACATTCCTTCTCGTTCGGCCACCACTACGACCCGGAGAACACGCATTTCGGCGTACTCATGGTCAACAACGACGACACCGTCCGTCCCGGAGCCGGTTTCGACACCCATCCGCACCGCGACATGGAGATCGTCACATGGGTGCTCCGCGGATCGCTCGTGCACCAGGATTCGACGGGGCACTCCGGGGTGATCTACCCGGGTCTCGCGCAGCGTATGAGTGCGGGTTCCGGGATCCTCCACTCCGAGAAGAACGACTCGTGGCGTTGTACCGGTGCCACCGGCTCCCACGCGGCCGAGCACGACGAGCCGGTGCGTTTCGTGCAGATGTGGGTGCTGCCGGACGAAGCGGGCATCGAGCCCGGATACGAACAGCTCGAGATCGACGACGAACTGCTCTCCGGTGGTCTGGTTCCGGTCGCATCGGGAATGGATGCCTACGCCGACCATTCCGCGATCCGCATCCGCAACAAGTACGCGGCCATGCATGTCGCGCGGATGCGTCCGGACCGGCCCGTGACGCTCCCGGACGCGCCCTTCCTGCACGTGTTCGTCGCGCGAGGGGAAGCCGCGCTCGAAGGGGCCGGACATCTCGCGGAAGGAGACGCCGTGCGGATTGCCGGCGGCGGTGGCCGGCAGCTCACCACCGCGACCGGCGCGGAGATCCTCGTCTGGGAGATGCACGCCGCACTCGGGCACTCCTGAACGGTGCCGGTCGGGACGGGAAGCGACGTCAGGCCCGCTCCGTGGATCCGGAACGGGCCTGACGTATCGGTGTGTCAGCTCGTGGCGCCGCTCATCGGCAGCAGCCGGGCCAGCACGTCCGACAGGGTGATCAATCCGACGATCCGGCCGTTCTCGGTGACGGTGACCAGATGGTTCCTGGTCTCCCGCATCGTCGTCAGCGCCTCGTAGACCGGCGTCACCGCGTCGATCGTCAGCGCCGGGCGCATCAGTTCTGCCGCGGTGGTTCCGGGAGCGGCCTGGAGGCTGTCGCGCACGTGCACCACGCCGTCCACGTGGCCGTTGGCCCGCACGAGCAGTCGAAGATGCCCTGTGCGATGGGCCGTCTCACGGATCTCGGCGCCGGTCGAGGTCGGCTTCACGCTGCTCGGCTGTGCTTGCGGCGTGACGATGTCGCCGAGCGTCAGCGTCTCGAGTTCCAGCGCGCTGCTGAGGTGTCCGTGATAGCGCTCGTCGAGCGTGCCGACCGTGGCCGAGTGCTCGACCAGGTGCCGCAGCGCATCGGGATCCTGCCCTTCGGCGACCTGATCCACCGGGTCCACGCCGATCTTCCGCAGACACCAGTTCGCCATGTGGTTCAACCGGACGATCAACGGCCGGGTCACCCACATGAACGCGCGCATCGGCAGTGCCAGCATCGTGGCGGACTTCTCCGGATGGGCGATCGCCCACGACTTCGGCGCCATCTCACCGACGACGAGGTGGAGGAACGTCACGATGATCAGGGCGAGGACGAAACCGGCCACGTCCGCGAGCCACAGTGGTGCTCCCCAATTCTCGAACAACGGGGTGAGCCAGTGGTGCACGGCAGGTTTCGTCGTCGCGCCGAGCGCGAGCGTGCATACGGTGATGCCGAGCTGGGATCCTGCGAGCAGCACCGACAGCTCGGAGGCGCTGCGCAGAGCGGCCCGTGCCGAGCGACTCGACGCCGCTGCGTCCTCCAGGCGGTGTCGCCGCGCCGCGATGAGCGCGAACTCGACCGCGACGAAGAACGCGCTGGCGGCGATCAGGCCGATCGTCACCGCCGCGACGACCACAGGGTTACTCATCGCCGGTCACCTCGTCCGTCAGAACGGTCACGTGTACCGAGGACGGCACGTGTTTGTCGATGTCGCGTACCTCGGCCACGAGAGTCCGGGGAGTCGGACCCTCCTCGTGCACGAGTTCGGCCGGATCGGGATCGAGCGTGATCCGGACGGTGTCGCCCACCTCGGGAAGGCCGCCGAACTCGGTGATGACCAGACCTGCGAGTGTCTCGTAGTCGCCCTCGGGCAGATCGTGGTCGAGGGTGCGGGCCACCTCGTCGATGTGCGCGTCGCCTCGGACGAGCCAGCCGTCGCCCTCGGGACGGATGACCTCGACGGCGACCGCGGGATCGTGCTCGTCGGCGATCTCGCCGACCAATTCCTCCGCGATGTCCTCGAGGGTGACGACGCCGGCGAAACCACCGTACTCGTCGATCACCAGGGCCATCTCGTCCTCGGCCCGGGCCAGCTCGGTGAGAACTTTCGGAAGTGCCAGCGTCGCCGGCACGATCACCGGAGGCCGGCAGACCGTCGCGGCCGTGCCCGTCGGAGTGTCGAGGCCGAGGAGATCATGGAGGTGCACGACACCGCGCAGATCGTCGGACGAGGTACCCACCACGGGGTAGCGGGTGTGACCCTCGCTCATCTTGTCGAGGATCGTGGTAACCGGCTCGTCCAGCTCGACGACGTCGACCCGCGAACGCGGGATCATTGCGTGTTCGGCTGTGCGCGTAGGGAACTCGAGGATCCGGTCGAGCAGGGTGGACAGTTCCGGAGGCAGCTCGCCGGTCTCCCGGGACGCGGCCACGATGTGTTCGAGGTCGCGCGGAGTGGCGGAGTGCTCGACGTCGTGCACCGGTTCGATGCGCAGGGCTCGCAGCAGGAGATTCGACGACGCGTCGAACAGTTTGATCAACCAACCGAAGACGGCGAGATACGCACTCGTCGACAGAGCGAGTCGGCGGGCGACCGGCTCGGGGCGGGCGATGGCCAGGTTCTTCGGCACCAACTCTCCGAAGACCATCTGGACCACCGTCGAGAAGAGCACCGCCAGCACGGTGCCGACCGCGACACCCACGGCGGTGGGGATCCCCACACCGCCGAGCAACTCGCCGAGGCCGCTACCGATCAACGGTTCCGCGACATAGCCGACGAGCAGGCCGGTGACGGTGATGCCGAGCTGAGCGCCCGAGAGCATGAAGGAAGTGCGGCGGGTGACCGTCAGTGCGCGGGCCGCGGCCGTGTCACCGCCTTCGGCGCGGGCCTTCAGGCGGGAGCGGTCGACGGCCATGTACGCGAATTCCTGCGCGACGAAGTAGCCGGTCAGAGCAGTGATGGCGAGAACGACAAGAATGCCGGCCGCGATTCCGAGGGCGGTCAGCACTGAAGGGACCGGGCTCGGGTGACGAAGGGATCGTCACGTCTGGGCGGGACGGGTCTTCGAGGTTTTCGCTTGGGGCGTTTCATGACTCCCTCGGGGTCGGACGGGCAGGTGCACTCACAGGATAGGACGAACGGACACCGGCGGAAGTTCCCACCGCCGGGTGGAGATATGGTCACGAGGCGATCTTGTAATATGTGGATCTTCCCCCCGAATAGACCGTATTGTCCGGCCCGGAAACTCCCCGAGGAATACGGCATATCGGGCGGATTTTCACCGAATTCTCGATATTTCCGCTGCTAGGGGCGATTTGTGTTCCGGATTACAATTCTTCGTGCTGCGCAGCTATCGAATGCAGGTAACAATTGGATCGCGTGTCGACGCGAGTCGTCACAACTTCGATGTCGTTCCATTGATGGGAGAAGCCCGTGCCTGCACTCGAGTTCCTTGTCGACCTCTTCGGTAACCTGTCCGACCTGTTCGACGTGCTGAACTTCTTCACCGGTTCCGCTGACGCCGCCGGCGATGCGTTCGGCAGCAGCCAGGCCTGAGCCTCGCCGATTCGAAGGCCCGCGGGTACGCCCGCGGGCCTTCGTCGTGGCCGGGGTGGTGACAGGGCGGGAGAGGCCGAAAGGCGGGGCGACCGGGATTCCGGTTGTCGTCCGTGGTGCGGTGCGCGAAAACCGACGTTTGGGTTCGATCCGGCAGGGCTACCCGGGGGGAGCAATTCGGACCACTCAGCGCAAACGGACGTTCGGTGAGAGGACGCGAATCATGACATCCCCACGGCCCACCCGGGGCTCGATGACGGCAACCCCGGTGCAGACGGCCGCGCTCGTAGTGGGCGCGGTGTTCCTCCTGGTCGGAATCCTCGGGTTCATCCCGGGGGTCACGACCGACTACGACCAACTCTCGGGCGCAGGCCACCACTCCGAGGCTCTGCTCCTGGGGATCTTCCAGGTGTCCATCCTGCACAACATCGTGCACCTGTTGTTCGGTGTCCTGGGACTCGCCGCGGCCCGCGCCGCGGCCACCGCTCGCAGTTTCCTGATCATCGGGGGTGCGATCTACCTGGTGCTCTGGATCTACGGCCTGATCATCGACAAGGACAGCAGCGCCAACTTCGTGCCCGTGAACTCGGCGGACGACTGGCTGCACTTCGTTCTGGGGGTGGGCATGATCGCTCTCGGTGTGCTCCTGACACGGACGCGGACCACTCCGGGCACGGTTCGCCCCTGACCCGTGCCCGACCCGTCGCGGTGACGGATCCGAAGAACCCGTGGCTCACGCCACGGGTTCTTCCGTGTGGGCACGTGCGAGTTCCGTGGGGGCGTCCTCGCCGTCGACCGTGAGCACACCCGATGCGGCGACCGCCTCGAGCGACAACGTCCGGTAACCCTCGTCGTCGAACAGGACGGTGACCCGATCGTGCTCGCCCGTCATGACCACTCCCGGTCCCCACTCGGCGTGTACGACGCGCGTGTTCGGGGCGAGCACGGAGGTGTATCCGCCGGGGGACGGAAGCGCCGAGACCGTCCCGGCCTCGTCGACGGCACCGTCCCGGCAGGTGTCGCACCGGCCGCACGGCGCGGGGAGTGCCTCGCCGAAGTATCCGAGGAGGAATCGGCGTCGGCACCCGCGGGTCTCGGCGTAACCACGCATCATGTCGACGCGGGAGCGATCCAGGCGCTCACCTGCCGCCGCCGTCTCCCGTGCGCGCTCGACCGCCGTCCGGCGCGAGACGTCGGCGACGGAGAGTCCTCGCCGGCCGGACACGAGAGCTCCGCACCGTTCGAGCAGGTTCACGGCGTTCGACAACCTGCGCCCCCGTATGTCCAGCTCGGCACGCAACTGTCCGAGCCGCATCGGGGATCCTGCGCGAACCGCCGAGAACACCCGGGCGATCAACTCCTCGTCGGGATGATGGGTGGTGAAGAAGGTCGCGAGGGAGAGATCCTCGGGCCGGTAGAACATCAGGACGGTGGCCGGTTCCCCGTCCCGTCCCGCGCGCCCGATCTGCTGGTAGTAGGAATCGACCGAGTCGGGTATCGAGGCGTGAACGACGAAACGCACGTCGGGCTTGTCGATACCCATGCCGAAAGCGGAGGTCGCCACTACGACCTCGCAGCGACCGTCGAGAAAGCCGAGGTGGACGTCCTCGCGCTCACCGGCGCGCATTCCGGCGTGATAGGGACACGCCTCGATCCCACGTTCGCGCAGGGCATCGGCGTACCGCTCGGTGTCCTTGCGGGTCGCGGCGTAGACGATCCCCGGGCCCGGCATCGATGCCACGGCCTCGACGACGGCGCGCCGCTTCTCTCCGTCGTCGGTGTGCCTGCGCACTTCGATGTCGAGATTCGGCCGATCGAAGCCGCCGGCGACGACGAGCGGATCCCGCATACC
>NZ_AJVB01000206.1:0-6561 GCF_000278445.1 Rhodococcus sp. R1101 | reverse complement strand
GAGGTACTCGCACGTGGCACAGGTCCGTTCCTGTGGTGGCTGATCACGGTGGCGGACCGAGCGGCGTCCTTGCCGTCGGCCGAACTGGAGGTGCCCGACGGGCCGGCGGGAGCCGTCACTGCGGCCCTGGTGATCGCCACTGCATGGTCGGTGGTCCGTCACCGGCGAGCGCGGGTGGCGGCTCTCGTGATCGCGCTGGCGGTCGCAGCGGTGTGGCTGCCGGTGCGTGTGCTGAGGCCCGGCTGGCCCGGAGCAGAATGGGTGCTCGTCGCATGCGATGTCGGCCAAGGCGATGCGCTGGTGCTGGCTGCGGGGGACGGACGCGCCGTCGTCGTCGACACCGGGCCCGAGCCGGAGCCCATCGACCGGTGCCTGCGCCGGTTGCGGATTCGTGAGGTCGCGCTGATCGTGCTGTCGCACCTGCACGCCGACCACACGGGTGGGCTCCGCGGTGTCCTCGACGGGCGGTCCGTGGAGGCGGTCGTGGTCGGTCCGGGTGTGGCGGATGACGGTGCAGCCGAAGTCCTCCGGCCGGCGACCGAGATCGGTGTCGCCGTGCGGGAAGTGCGTGCCGGTGCGGTGCTGCGCGCGGGCGACCTCGACATCCGGGTGCTCGGCCCCGATACGCCGGGGGTGGGCCACTCCGAGAACGACGACTCTCTCGTCCTGACGATCGAGACCGTCGTGGGGCGGATCCTGCTCCCGGGTGACGCCGAGGAGGCCGCGCTCGATGCGCTCGTACGATCCGGCATCGACGTGCGTGCGGAGGTGCTGAAGGTGCCGCACCACGGATCCCGCACCACGCCCGAGCGCTTCCTCACCGCCGTGCGGCCGAGCGTCGCCGTCGTCAGCGCCGGACGCGACAATCTCTTCGGGCACCCGCACCCCGAGATCGTCGCGACGCTGGCTGCAGTGGGGACGCGCGTGCTGCGCACCGACCTGCACGGCGACATCGCCGTGGTCCGTGCCGCTTCCGGGGCGCTCGCGGTGGTGTCGGACGTGCGTGGCACGATCGAACCGTGAGCGACGCGTCCCTGCATCTGGTCCTCGGTGAGGAAGAACTGCTCGTCGACCGTGCTGTCGCGCAGATCGTGTCCGACGTCCGCACGCGCAGCGACACTCCGGGCGATCTACCGGTCTCCCGGCTCCGCGCGGGCGACGCCGGTGTCCCCGAACTGGCCGAGCTGCTGAGCCCGTCGCTGTTCGCCGAGGAGCGCATCGTGATCCTCGAATCCACCGCCGACGCCGGGAAGGACGCCGCGGCGCTCATCCTCGACGTCGCGGCCGATCCGCCCCCGGGCGTGACGCTGGTGATCCTCCACAGCGGTGGGGGCCGCACCAAGACGATGGTGCCCGCGCTCCGCAAGTGCGGAGCCGAGGAACACATGTGTGCCGCTCCCGCGAAAGCGGGGGAGAAGGCCGCCTGGGTGCGCACGTTCGTCCACAAGGAGTTCCAGGCCGCGGGCGTGCGGGTCTCCGGCGACGTCGAACAGCTCGTCATCGAAGCAGTGGGATCCGACCTCCGCGAACTCGCTGCCGCGTGCGGTCAGCTCGTGGCCGACACGGGCGGCAAGATCGACGCCGCGGCCGTGCGGCGCTACTACTCCGGCAAGGCCGAGGTGTCGGGATTCGATGTGGCCGAGAAGGCCGTGGCCGGCGACACCGCCGGAGCGCTCGAAGCGCTGCGATGGGCGATGCACCGCGGCGTCGCCCATGTCTTGCTCGCCGATGCCCTCGCCGATGCCGTTCACACCATCGCCCGTGTCGGCTCGGCCGGTCGGGGCGACCCGTTCTCACTCGCCTCGTCGCTCGGTATGCCGCCGTGGAAGGTCAAGAAAGCTCAGGCCCAAGCGCGGACGTGGGCACCGGCGTCCATCGGCACGGCGCTCACCGTGGTGGCCGCTCTCAACGCCGACGTCAAAGGGGCGGCGGCCGATCCGGATTACGCCCTCGAACACGCCGTGCGGGTCATCGCGCAGTTGGCGGCCTGAGCCGTCCGCGCGCCTCGACTCGGTTTCCGGACGACCGGCACCGTGTGTGGCATCCAACGCCACTGAGGCCGTCCCCTGCGGGGGACGGCCTCAGTGAAGCAGAGCCTGCGTCTACTACCTCGGAGCGATGAACTCAGAGCTTGTTGGCAAGCTTCGCGAGAGCAGACTTCTTGTTGGCGGCCTGGTTGGGGTGGATGACACCCTTGCTGGCAGCCTTGTCGAGCTGACGGCTGGTGGCGACGAGGAGCTCGTTGACCTTGTTCTTGTCGCCGGCGGCCGCAGCCTCGCGGAACGAACGGATCGCCGTACGCAGCGACGACTTCACCGACTGATTCCGGAGTCGGTTGCGCTCGTTGGTGCGAATCCGCTTCACCTGGGACTTGATGTTGGCCACGCGTAAAATCCTGTCGTCTTGCTGGTAGCTGGTAGGAAAGCTCTGGGTGCATCCGAGCACCGATGGACAAGGCTACCAAGAGCGGTTCCCAAAGCCCAAACCGGCGGAGAACGCAGCCTCGTCACCAGCGCGGATGTCTCCTACGAGACAGTCCCCGGCCGATCGACGGCGTTGTCGTGCCTGGGTCGACGCTTCCTCGCCTGCTGCCCGGGCGGACACGCCACAGCGCACGATGTCGTTGTCGAGGTGACGTCGCTTGCGTAGTCTGCGTCACAGCGCGAACGGCGCGTTCGCCCAGCGGTGCATCGACTCGAAGTGTTCTACCACCAGGTTCCGCCTGCGTGCGGAGCCGCGAACATCGAGGTGACCCATGGAACCCCCACGCGATCCCGAATCCCGGCTCGACGAAGATCTCGCGCGCGAGACGTCCCTGGAAATCCGTGATCCCGGTGAGTTCTCCGACCTGCGGAAGTACGTGGCGGAGGCCATCGGGACGTTTCTTCTGGTGTTCTCCGCGGTGGGTACCGCAGTGTTCGCCGGAAGCCGTGTCGGCCAGCTCGGCGTCGCATTGGCGTTCGGCCTGACCCTGCTGTTCCTCGTGTACACCATCGGCCCGATCTCCGGGTGCCACGTGAACCCGGCGGTGACGCTGGGGCAGCTCATCGTCGGGCACGTGACCCCGGTGCGTGCCGTGGGCTACTGGATCGCGCAGGTCGTCGGCGGCCTGATCGCCGGTCTGACGCTCTACGCGGTGGCATCGTCGCTGCCGAGCTACAACCGTGCCGCGGACGGCCTCGGGGCCAACGGCTGGGGTGCACACAGTCCCTCGGCCGTGCGCGGTCCGCTCGGCGGTGTACTCGAGAACGGCTACGGCATCGGCGCGATGATCGTCGTCGAGGTCCTGCTCACTGCGGTACTGGTGTTCGTGGTGCTCGGTGCGACCGATCAGATCGCCGACGCACCGATCGCCGGCATCGCCATCGGGTTCACCCTCGCCGTGATCCACCTGATCTCGATCCCGATCGACAACACCTCGGTCAATCCCGCGCGCAGCCTGGCCGTCGCCTTCTATCAGAACGGCGCGCTCGGGCAGCTGTGGGCGTTCATCGTGTTCCCGCTCATCGGAGGCGCACTCGGAGCCCTCGTGTACACCTTCCTCTTCGGACGGCGATACGGCTCAGAGCTTCCTGAATCCCCGATCGGGAGCGGCCCGGTTCAGCTCCAGCCGAACTCGGTGCGGAGCCGGACCGCGACCTGATCGAACCGTGCCCGGGGAAGGATCGCCCCCTCGCGGCGGATGCCGTCCTCCGGGACGTCGAGCACGCGATCGAGTCGAACCCAGCTCGGACGGTTCTCCACGTCCCACGGTCCGGAGCCGATCCCGAGCCAGTCGCGCTGACCGTCGCGGTCGGTGTTCGACGACAGCATCAATCCGAGCAGCGTCGAGTCGTCGCGTCCCACTACGAGCACCGGGCGGTCCTTGCCCTGCGCCGGGTCGTCCTCGTAGGCCACCCAGGTCCACACGATCTCGCCCGGATCGGCGCGGCCGTCCAGGTCGGGGGAGTATTCGAGGCGGCGCGCACGCTGGGCGGTCGGCGTGGTGCGCGAGGCCACCGGCCGGCCGGGGGCCGGGCGCTTCGTGCCGGCGGGGGTCTTCGCAGCGCCGGGCTTCGGTGCCGCCGTCCCGGCAGCGCCGGGCTTCGGTGCCTCGGTGGTACCGCTTCCGGAGGTGCCGGTCTGTGCGGCCGTGTTCAGCGCGGCGCGTGCCCTGTCGAGCGCTCCGGACTGCTGCAACTGCTGGTAGATCTTCGGTCCCTGCTCGACGGCGAGACGCCCGAGTTGCCTGCCCAACTTCTTCCATGTACCGGCCACGGGAACCGAGCTTAACCGGACCGGACACGGGCGAAGTCCCGGCCGCTGCCCGACTTGGATATTCTGCAGGGTGACCGCGGTCTGCAGGCCGCTGCCAGTCCGAGTCAGGAGCACGACATCAGCACCTTCGCCGACACCACGTTCACGGACCCCGCGAAGATCCGGAACTTCTGCATCATCGCGCACATCGACCATGGAAAGTCGACGCTTGCCGACCGGATGCTGCAGCTCACCGGGGTGGTCGAGGAGCGGCAGATGCGCGCCCAGTACCTCGACCGCATGGACATCGAGCGCGAGCGCGGCATCACGATCAAGGCGCAGAACGTGCGCCTGCCGTGGAAGCTCGACGGTGAAGACTATGTGATGCACCTGATCGACACGCCCGGTCACGTCGACTTCACCTACGAGGTCTCCCGTGCGCTCGAGGCATGCGAGGGGGCGGTCCTGCTCGTCGACGCCGCGCAGGGCATCGAGGCGCAGACCCTCGCCAACCTCTACCTCGCGCTCGACAAGGACCTGACGATCATCCCGGTCCTCAACAAGATCGACCTGCCCGCGGCCGATCCCGATCGGTACGCCGGCGAGATCGCGAACATCATCGGCTGCGAGCCGTCCGACGTGCTCCGGGTCTCGGGCAAGACCGGCGAGGGTGTCCCCGAACTCATCGACGCCGTGATCCGGCAGGTGCCGCCACCGGTGGGCGACGCCGATGCGCCCGCCCGCGCCATGATCTTCGACTCCGTCTACGACACCTACCGCGGTGTCGTGACGTACGTGCGTGTGGTGGACGGCAAGATCGTCCCCCGCGAGAAGATCAAGATGATGTCGACGGGCACCACCCACGAACTGCTCGAGGTCGGCATCGTCTCGCCCGAACCCAAGGCCACCGCCGGACTCGGCGTCGGCGAGGTGGGTTACCTCATCACCGGCGTGAAGGACGTGCGCCAATCGAAGGTCGGCGATACCGTCACCACCGCCCGCAACGGTGCCGAGGAGCCGCTCACCGGCTACCGCGAACCGCGCCCGATGGTCTACTCCGGTCTGTATCCGCTCGACGGCTCCGACTACCCGGTGCTGCGCGACGCGCTCGACAAGCTCCAGCTCAACGACGCCGCGCTCACCTACGAACCCGAGACGTCCGTCGCCCTCGGCTTCGGTTTCCGCTGTGGCTTCCTCGGCCTGCTGCACATGGAGATCACCCGCGAACGCCTCGAGCGCGAGTTCGGCCTCGACCTGATCTCCACCGCACCGAACGTCGTGTACCGCGTGGTGCTCGAGGGCGGGGAGGAAGTCGTCGTGACGAACCCGTCCGTGTGGCCCGAAGGCAAGGCGCGCGAGATCTACGAACCGATCGTCAAGTGCACCATCATCGCGCCGAGCGAGTTCATCGGCTCGATCATGGAACTGTGCCAGTCGCGGCGCGGCGAGCTCGGCGGCATGGACTACCTGTCCGAGACCCGCGTCGAACTGCGGTACACGCTGCCGATGGCCGAGATCATCTTCGACTTCTTCGACTCGCTCAAGTCGCGAACCCGCGGTTACGCCTCGATGGACTACGAGGAGGCCGGCGAGCAGCAGGCCGCGCTGGTGAAGGTCGACATCCTGCTCCAGGGTGAGGCCGTCGACGCGTTCAGCGCGATCGTCCACAAGGATGCCGCCGCCGCCTACGGCAACAAGATGACGACCAAGCTCAAGGAACTCATCCCGCGGCAGCAGTTCGAGGTTCCCGTCCAGGCGGCCATCGGCTCGAAGATCATCGCCCGCGAGAACATTCGGGCGATCCGCAAGGACGTTCTCGCCAAGTGCTACGGCGGCGACATCAGCCGTAAGCGCAAGCTGCTCGAGAAGCAGAAGGAAGGCAAGAAGCGGATGAAGACGATCGGCCGGGTCGACGTGCCACAGGAAGCGTTCGTCGCCGCGCTCTCGTCGGAGGCCTCGTCGGACAAGCCGAAGAAGTAGCCGTCCCTGCTCCGACGCCCATCGGAAGGATTCGCATGCTCGACACCTGGCTCACCCGTGAACTCGGAATCTCCGTTCCCCTGCTGGGCGCGCCCATGGGTGGACGGGCCGGCGGGCGGCTCGCCGGCGAGGTGACCCGTGCCGGCGGTCTCGGCCTCATCGGCGCCGCCCGGTACAACACCGCCGAGTGGATTGCGGGGGAGGTCCGCACCGCCCGCGAGATCGGAGGCGGACCTGTCGGATTCGGCCTGATGACCTGGGCGCTCGCCGACGACGACAGCCTCCTCACCGCCGTGCTCGACCACCGGCCGCAGCTGGTCACGCTCTCGTTCGGCGATCCCGCAC
>NZ_AJVB01000205.1:0-6568 GCF_000278445.1 Rhodococcus sp. R1101 | reverse complement strand
CTGTCGACCCCGCGAACCCGTGACGCGTGTCCGACCTGCAGTCGGTACCGACACCGTAACGGGTGAGTGGACGCACCTGTCGCCCCACTGAGAGGGTGCCGACCCGAACTTCTCGGGCCGGCACCCTCTCGTGTCACATCCGGGGTATGTCCGACAACAGCTCCGTCCGCCCTACCGGTCCTCAAGGAGCGGGTCGGTCCACGTCCCCGCGCCACCCACCGGTCTCGTGTCCGCTCTGCTCGATGAACTCCTTGAACTTCTTCATGTCGTTCTTGACCCGGTTGCCGAGAACACCGAGCTTGTCGGCGACATTCTCGACGAATCCCTCAGGGTCGACATCCATTTGGGCTGTCACTCGGGTCTTCTCGTCGTCGAGACGATGGAACGTGATCACTCCCGCGTGGTCGGGTCCCGAGTCCGAGGTCCACGCCACCCGCTCGTCCGGATGTTGCTCGGTGATGGTGGCATCGAACTCGCGGACCTGACCTGCGATATCGATCACCCAATGAACATGTGTGTCGTCGAGTTGCCGGATCTCTCGAACCCCTTCCATGAAATGGGGAAACGATTCGAACTGCGTCCACTGGTTGTACGCGACCCGGATCGGTACATCGACATCGACGGCTTCCGTGATTGTGCTCATGACGATTGCGTACCCCTCCCCCGGGAAGGCCACACCCGGCACGATGACGTAGTTGGCGAATAACCGTCTTCTCGACCTGTCGGATCGGAACCGGGGCCGGGAACGCGCCTGTTCGACGAGCCCTGCGCGGGGGGCCGGTGGTCGTGCAGAGACAGGATGCGTTCGGGGTGGGGATGCCGACGATCCCCACCGGCGGCGATCCAGGTCTGCGTTGCTCGATGGGCCCGCTCGATCAACTCGCCGGCGCGACTGAAGTCGATCGGCGAAACGGACACCGGGCACAGTGGGGGCAGCACGTGGAGGTCGACCCGTAGGGAGAAGTCGGCGACCTCGAGCAGCAGGCGCTGGTGGGTGAGCAGAGTCAGAGCCTGCACCGCGGTGGCCAGCGCGGTGGTCGGTGGACGCGGCAGAGCGCAGGCATAGCCGGCGGGCAGCACCCACACGTCGTCCGCACCGAGGGCGACTGCTTGGGACAGGGCCGCATCGTCTGCGATACCCCCGTCGACCAGGTTCAGACCCTCGCGTTGTACGGAAGGCAGCACACCGGGAACGGCGGCACTGGCCAGCACAGCGCTGACGGCCTCGCCCGTCGACAGCAGGACTTCCCGTCCGGTGAGCAGGTCGGTGGCCACGAGGTGCACGGGGATCACCGCGTCTTCGAGGTCGCGATAGGACAGGTGAGACTCGATGAGCCGCTCCAGGTTCCGCCCGGAACACAGCGAGGGGCGGATCCCGGCCGCAGCCAGGAGTTGACGCACCGGATCGAGCGGGAAGACGTCCTGCCGGCGCAGACTCCGCCAGATAGCCGTCAGGTCGTCCAGAGCCGGGATACCGGTACCACGACCGGCGACGTAGGCGGCGTTGAGAGCCCCGGCCGACGTACCGATGAGCAGGTCGGGATGTATGCCTCGTTCGGTGAGCGCATAGAGCATCCCGACCTCCACGGCACCGAGACCGGCCCCGCCACCGAAAACGAAAGCGGTGGTCATCGCCGGGCCGGGTCGTACAGGGAAGCGAGCCGACCCAAGGTCAGTGCCGCAAGCAGCAATCCGACATCTCGTAGGGCGACATCGTAGAAGCCGGGATAACTCAGCAGGTCGATCACGATGCCGGCAAGCCACGCGGCGACGATGTAGGCCGCGTATCGCGGTTTGATCGCGACGGCGATGCCGGCCACGATCTCGATCACCCCGACCACCGACATGACCTGCTGCGCGCCGAGGGGACTGAGATCCACGATCCACGGTGCCAGATAGTCCTCCCAGGTGGTGAGCACGTTCGTGAACTTGTCGATGCCCATGACGATCGGGAGCACGGTGAATCCGATGCGTAGCAGGACGAATGCCCCGTAAGCGGGATCGTTGCGAGCGCGGCGCATCGCGTCGCCCCGTGCAGGCGCGGCGGCCGTTGTGGAAGACGAGTGAGCTGCGGGAGTGGTCATCACAGACCCCCTTGTAAAAACAATGGTTACTGTTTTTAGAGTGGTCCCGCCGATTCTATTTGTCAATACTTTTTGGTGTTAGCGTTGGGTATGTCCACTCACCGGTCCGCCTCACCGGCGACGCTGGCGGCGTTGAGCAACCTCGACGATCCGTTGCGGCGCAGGCTCTTCGAGTATGTGAGCGAGAGCGAGCAACCGGTCTCGCGGGAGCAGGTGGCGAGCGCGTTCGATATCGGCCGAACCCTTGCGGCCTATCATCTCGACAAGCTGGCCGATGCCGGCCTGGTGACGGTCGGTTACCAGCGGCCCGCCGGCCGCAGCGGACCGGGCGCCGGACGGCCCGCGAAGTTCTACACCAGGACGACGACGGAGATGACCGTCAGTGTGCCGCCGCGCGACTACGAACTGCTCGCCCGGTTACTCGTGTCCTCGATCGAACAGGACACCCTCGGAACGGTCCGAGCGGCGGCGAACGAAGTCGCACACGATGCCGGACGGCGCGTCGTCGCCGAGGCGGGGGGTGATCTTCTGGAGGCGCTGCGCGGCTGCGGCTATCTGCCCCGCGCCGATGCCGACGGCGGTATCGACCTCCGCAACTGCCCCTTCCACCTCGTCGCCCGAGACCATCTGGATGTGGTGTGCGGGTTGAATCTGCACCTGATCGAGGGTTTGATCGCCGGCAGCAGCGAACCCCACGCACATGCCGAACTGGAACCGAGACCGGACCGGTGTTGCGTGATGATCCACAAAGCCTCCGCCGGTTCGAGAACTGCGCCGAACAGGTGACGCCGCGCCGCCGCATCCCGTACGGGCGGCCTCGTCGGTGTGCTTGCCGCGGCGATCGGTATCGATGCGCCGGCCGCGTGTTCACTCGCCGCCGACACCACCCGTCATCACTGTGACGACGACGCGACCGGCACAGCACACCACGGAGGTGCGGTAACCGGGGTCCGTCATCGACCGGTGCCGAGCGTGCGCTGCCGGTTGGCGGCGTGGCGGAGCTGCAGGATCCGCAGGCCGCCCGCGATTCCGACGATCGCCGCTCCGGCGATCGCAGCGAACAGCAATGCCACGCCCAGCGGCAACGAGAAGTCCCACCCGAAGAGTTCGAGGGTGATGCTGTCGAGATTTTGCAGGATGAATACCAACAGCAACAGCAGAATCAGGACACCGAGTATCAGAGCGGTCCACAGGGCCCCGGTACGAGTCCCCCGGATGCCTTTGCCCCGGGCAAGGTCAGGATGCAGTCCGGCGGCCGCGTCCGGATCCGGTGTCGTGCCCGACGGGGGGACCGGAACGTCGCTGCGGCGCGCGGAAGGCGAGAAGTCGGAGTTCGAATCGCCTGGGCCTCTCGAGCTGGTTGTCATATCGGTCGAGTACCCCCGTCGTGCTCCGGTTATCCCGTTCCGTTCGGTCGCTCGAGGAGAGACGCGGACGATGCGACTCGCAGTCGGCGGTAAACACTACGAGGTCGACTCGTAGGCCTACACGCAGATGGCTCGACTCCGATAGAGAACTTCGCTCCTCGATACGCTCGTCCCTCGCGTCTTCGACCGTTCAGAACAGGCCGATCGCTCGGACGATCAGCCCGACAGCAACCACCAGCACGACGATCACTGCAATCGCGATAGCAACGAGAGCACCGACACTGCGACGTTGCGGCGGCTCATGTTGCGGACCACCCACAGCGGTCTCGGCGGGCGGAGTATCTCCGGGCGCCACGCCTCCTCCGGGTTCGAGACCTGGAGTATTCGCGGGATCGGGGTTCTGCGGATCGAACCTGGACGCATCGGCATTCTCGTCAGCCATGCCTACGTATACCCGAAAATCAGCGGCCGACGCCTCGACTGCCCCTACACAACGCGACAGTACTGAGGTCGTGAGTACGACCCCTGGGGCAACGATTCGGTGATCTCGAATTTCACATGTCCGCCGACCCGCGCGGATAAGCTGAAATCGGCCTAACGATGGACCGGCACGGGGCTTCGGCGCCGATAACGCCCCTGTTCCCAAGCCTTTCGATCTCGGGAGGAAGCATGACCGATTCACCGCAGGATCCCAGTAAAGAGGAAGGCCAGGAAGGGCCGGCGGACGGCGGAGCAGCGGGCGTCCCGGGCGTTCACGACGGAGGTGCCGATGGTGGAGCCGACGGAGGAGCCGATGGTGGAGCCGATGGTGGAGCCGACGGAGGTGCCGACGGTGGAGCCGATGGCGGAGCCGACGGAGGAGCCGATGGCGGAGCCGACGGCGGAGCCGATGGCGGAGCCGACGGCGGAGCCGACGGAGTCAGTCAGGTGTGAGCACCCTTCCCCCCGCATTCAGGATTCCGGCAGCGAGGCAGACGTCGGAGTCCTGGAATCACGCCTGATCGACATCGGCCGGAAGAAGTTCGCATCGGAAATCTGGGGACACTCACCGCTGCTCACCCGCCGCACCGGCACATTCTCCGATTTGTTCTCGGCAGACGCAGTCGACGAACTCATCTCGCGCCGAGGACTCCGCACACCCTTTCTTCGCGTCGCCAAGGACGGGGCGACACTCCCGGACTCGTCGTTCACCTCCCCCGCCGGCGTCGGCGCTACTATCGCCGACCAACTCGACGACACCAAGCTCTGGCGCAACCTCGCCGACGGCGCCACCCTCGTCCTGCACGCTCTGCACCGCACATGGGAGCCGATCGCACAGTTCAGCACTGATCTGAGCAACGAACTCGGACATCCCGTCCAAGTCAACGCCTACATCACCCCACCGCAGAACAAGGGATTCGACCATCACTACGACGTTCACGACGTCTTCGTCCTGCAGATCGAGGGAAACAAGCGATGGGTGATCCATGAACCCGTCCACCCGGCTCCCCTGCGCGATCAACCCTGGACCGATCACCGCTCCGCCGTCACCCGAGCCGCGCGAGGGCCGGCCTGTATCGACACCGTACTCGAGCCCGGCGATTGCCTCTATCTGCCACGCGGCTGGATCCATGCCGCCGAAGCTCGAGGTGAGATGTCCATTCACCTCACTGTCGGCGTTCACACGTGGACGCGTTACGCACTGGCCGAGCATCTGAGCCGAGCCGCGCTTGCCGCACTTGCCGACGATCCCGGGATGCGTCGCGCACTGCCTCTGGGTATCGATGCTCCGGACAACGAAATCGGTTCTGTTCGAGAAAGTCTCATCGACTGCATATCCCGGGTCGACACCACTTCCCTGTTCCACCGGGTCCGGCGAGAACAGGGACGTCCGGCACCCCTGGGCCCGTTGGCCCAGCTCGGTGCTGTTCACGATCTCGGCCCCGACACCGCGGTCCAGCTTCGCAATGCGCTGCACGCACGCCTGGAAGGCTCGCATCTGGTCACGCGTGTGGGCCGGCTCGAGGTGCCGGCCGGGGATCGGCCGGGAGTCACGCAACTACTCGACGGCAAGACGCACCTGGCAGAAACTCTCGGAATCGATCTGGTCGAGCGGCTGCTACGCGCAGGGATTCTCGTCCCCGCGGAACAGTGACGGTGCACTGTGGCCTCGGCCGAACGCTTCTTCTGCGCAGACAGTGCCCGGATGCGCGGTGACCCGATGGCCGGCACAGCACCTCGTGGCTTGGTCTGGGTTCTCATCGAATATCGAGGTCGGTGGCCGCTCGACGGATTCGACGGTCTCGATCTCGAGCCTGCGACCAAGACGCTCGTGTTCTCCGCCGCGCAGACGGCCCGGGCGCGGATATTGCTGGTCGAGCGCCCGGGTCGCCGTCGCCGCGAAGGACCCGACCGTTGGGCGGTGCTGCGCCGTGAGACGTCCGGTGTCGTGCGTCAGCAGTGGGGAACGTGGAGTTGTGACGAGGATCTGGCGCAGATCGCCACCGCCCTGGATACTCCCGGACGTCCGGGCGGGCCGCCCGTCCTTCTGGTCTGCACGCACGGTCACCACGATCCGTGTTGCGCGGTACGTGGGCGGCCGGTGGCACGCGCTCTCGCGAAGCACTGGCCGGAACAGGTGTGGGAATGCACCCACGTGGGCGGAGACCGGTTCGCAGCCAATGTCGTCATCGTGCCCGACGGTGTCTACTACGGCGGTCTCGATGCCGAGTCGTCCGTCGTCACGATCGAGGAGCACTTCTCCGATCGCATCCACCACCATCATTTGCGCGGATACACCGACCTGGCTCCGCTCCAGCAGGCTGCGATCGCGGCCACGCTCCGACGTTTCGGTCCGGCCGGGCGTAGTGACTACACGGTGGCCGAGAGCGCCCGCCGGGGTGACCTGTGGCGGATCCGGCTCACCGGCCGTGCACCGCACCCGGAGCGTGTCGAGGTCGAGTTGCAGGTCCACCGTTCTCCACCGTGTCGATTGACCTGTCGTGGAGCGGCGGCGAGTTCGGCCCTGGTCTACGCACCCACGTCGGTCCACATCGTGTGAGAGGACGGCATGACCGAACTGAACAGCGTCAAGTCGTCACCCGAGCCTCTTCTTCTGCCTTCATGAGTGCTGCGAAC
>NZ_AJVB01000204.1:0-6568 GCF_000278445.1 Rhodococcus sp. R1101 | reverse complement strand
GCTCGGCCATCTGTCCGAGACGGGCATTGAGGAGAGCCTCGTATCCCGGCCGCGACGCGTGGGGGCCGGTGGTGCCGTACCCGGTCACCGAAACGTAGACCAGCTCGGGAAATTCATCGTGGAGTTCGTCGTAACCGAGACCGAGGGTCTCTGCCCGCCCCGCGCCGCACGACTCCACGAACACGTCGGCACCGGCCAGTAGACCCCGGACGATCGCGCGTCCCTCGTCGGTGCGGACGTCGGCCTCGACACTCCACTTGCCGCGGTCGGTCGCCTTACGGGCGTTGGATCCGGCATCGGGTCCGCCGCCGGGGCGTTCGATCTTGACGACGCGCGCGCCGTAGTCCGCCAGCATCATGGTGGAGATGGCGGTGGGCATGCCCCAGCTCGCGTCGATCACTACGAGTCCGTCGAGTGGACCAGCCATTGCACGCTCCTTCTGTCGCACGGTGCCGCGCCGTGCGCAGCTCTGTCTCGGTACGGCGGTTCGGCTCGGGCGAGCCGGTCACATGTCAGTCGGACGAAGGCAGCGGCTTCGCCGTGACGAGTTCCATGGGGGCACCGTGACAGGTGAACTGCCCCTCGCCCTTCTTCACGCAGATGATCTGGGTGTCGCAGGTGGTGCACGTGTAACGCTTGCCGACCTGGTTCATGTGGACTCCTGAAGTGATGGTGGGGTGGTGTGCCGGTCGGCCGTCATCCGCCGAAGGTGATCTCGAGGGGGACGCCGCAGCAGGTCAGGGCCGATCCCCCAGCTCGGGTGATGATGGCTTCCGATCCACAGGTGTTGCAGCGCAGCCGGTTTCCGGTTGCAGCTTCGGTGCCTTCGGTGACGTCGGAACTCATGTCCGCTCCTTCGAGGTGTGGCGAGCCCGGAATGTGAGCGATTGCCGCTCTTCGGGCTGAACGTTATATAGTTCACTATAATGATGTTCATAGATTCAGACAAGGGTTTTCCGCGTATCTATTTCTGGACCACGACCGCCTTCCCACGTACACGTCCCTCTGCCAGCGCAGACAGCGCAGCCGGAACCTCGGCCAGCTCGTAACTCTCCCCCACGCTCGGGCGCAACCCTCGCCGCACATGCTCCCGAAGGGAATCGTTCAGTCGGTGCAGTTCATCCGGACGTCCGCCGACCCACGCGCCGAATGCCACGCCCGCCACTGAGATGTTGCGCAGCAGCAGACGGTTCACCTTCACCGTCGGGATGCTCCCCGCTGCGAACCCGATCACCAGAAACCGGCCGCCGGGGGAGAGCACCCGAAGCGCCTCGTCGAACACCGGGCCGCCTACAGGGTCGACGACGACATCCACACCGACCCCGCCAGCACACTCGGCCACCCGATGTGTCCATCCCTCGCCGAGCGCCACCACGTGATCGGCGCCCAGTGTGTGCAGGTGCTGCTCCATGCCGGCGCGACGGACGACGGCGATCACGCGCGCACCCCCACTGCGAGCGATCTGGATGGCAGCGGCCCCGATTCCTCCGCCGGCACCGAGCACCACGACCGTCTCCCCCGCCCGCAGGACCGCGCGGGTGGACAGCGCGAACTCCGCCGTCAGGTAGTTCATGACCATGGCCGCCCCCTCGGCGAACGACAGCTCGGGCGGCAGCGGCAATACCCGTGACGGATCGATCGCCACCCGTTCCGCGAAGCCGCCCAGAGTGGTCACGGCCATCACCCGGTCCCCCACCGCACACGCCGCTCCGCTCGGAGCCGCCAGGACGGTCCCGGCGACCTCCGCACCGGAGACGAACGGCAGTTTCGGGCGCAGCTGGTACTCACCTCGCGTCATCAGCAGGTCCGGGAACGACACCCCCGTCGCGGCCACATCGATCAGAACCTTCCCCGAATGGTCGGGCTCGGGAACCTCACGCAACTCCATACCCTCGGGCCCGTTCGTTTCGGACACCACGACAGCCTTCATCGACTCTCCTCTCGAATACGACAGCGGTCCCGAACCTGCAGAGAGGTTCGGGACCACCGGGGGAAGTGCTCACATTGCGCTGCGGCCACCGTCGACGGCGAAGATGCCACCCGTCGTCCAGTTCGATTCGTCACTGGCCAGATAGACCGCCATATTGGCGATGTCCTCAGGATTTCCAAGGCGTTTCAGCGGAAACCGCTGCGCCACTTCGCGGTTCTTCGCCTCGTGATCCTCGGGCGCGCCCTCGCGTTCGGTGCGGGACTGGTACACGAACGGGCCGGGGATCGTACCCGGGCAGATAGCGTTGACGCGGATGTTGTCCGGCCCGTACGCCACGGCCATCTGTTTGGTCATCGCCGTCACCCCACCCTTCGCGGCGGTGTACGGGAAGATGCCGTCGATACCGATCAGCGCCGCCATGCTGGCCTGGTTGATGATCGAACCGCCGCCCCGCTCGATCATGTGCGGCAGCACCGCGCGGGCGCACAGCCACACGCTCTTCAGATTGACCGCGATGACGCGATCCCAGTGCTCTTCGGTAATCTCGGCGGCCGACCCGTTACCCGTGATACCGGCATTCGAGAACATCACGTCGACGTGCCCGAATTCCTCGATCGCCCGCGCCACCATCGCATCGCACTCGGACGCAGACGTGACGTCGACGCCGAGCGCGAGCGCCTGCCCTCCCTTCGCGGTGATCTCGTCGACGGAGTCGTGCGCAGCGATGCGATCCAGGTCGGCCACCAGCACCCGAGCACCTTCCTCCGCGAACCGGAGGGCACTGGCACGGCCGAGACCCGAACCGCCTCCCGTCACGATGGCCGTCTTCCCCGCCAGGCGTCCTGCTCCCGACATTTCCACTCCTGTTCTGTGCACCGGGCGCCGGGCGGCGCCGCGTCGAAACGTTCTTCTCATCCGAGGTTCAGGTAGCGCTCGACACCGGCATCGCGGTCCGGCACACCCCGGTTTCCATCTGGTCGATCGTGGCCTCGTCGTAGCCGAGTTCGGTGAGGATCTCCCGCGTGTGCTGTCCGAGGCTCGCGCTCGGTCCGCGGAACCGCACCGGGGTGTCCGACAACCGCACCGTGACGGCGACCTCGCGGCACCAGCCGTATTCCGGATGATGGTGTTCGACGACCCGGCCCGATTCCGCCGCCCACTCTTCCCAGAGGATCTCGGGCATGAGCGGATGCTCGAACGGAATCTCCACCGGCACACCCGCGTCGTCGAGCCTCCGGAAGGCCTCCTGCGCGGACATCCGTGCGAAACGTTCCTCGAGCACGCCGGCGAGTTCGCCGGCGTGCGCGGTGCGGGCGGCCTCGGTCGCGAACCGCGGATCGACGGTGAGTTCGGGTGCATCGAGTGCGCGGGCGAGCGCGTCGAACTTCCACTGCCCCTGCACGGCGATGATCACCCACCCGTCGCCGGCCGTCCGGTAGAAGCGGTACAGCGGCGACACACCCATCTGATCGGCGTCGAGCGTGTGTCCCCGGACGGGAGTGCCGTCGGCCGCCACGCCGAACTCACTGCGGACGAACAGACTCGAATGCAGCTGGGGGCTCTCGACGTACTGGCCTTCGCCAGTCGCCTCGCGGTGGGCCAAAGCGAGGAGAACGGCTGTCGCACCGAGGAATCCGTTGTAGAGGTCCTCATTGCCGAGGACTCGGCGGATCGGTTCGTTTCCTTCACCGGCACCGATGAACGGCAAACCGACCAGGGCCGATTGCAACGGCGCAAAGCTCTTGAGCGTCGACTTCGGCCCGGTCGAACCGAAACCGGGCAGATACGCGTAGATCAGGTCGGGATTGATCTGCTTCAGCTGCTCGTAACCGAGGCCGATCTTCTCGGCCTTGCCCGGCCGGTAGTTGACCATGACGACGTCGGCCTCGGCGACCAGCCGACGCGCGACCTCCTGGCCTTCCGGGGTTCTCAGGTCGATGGAGATGTTGCGCTTGCCGCGCTGCGACGCTTCGTAGAGGTCTCCGAGCGGCCTCATCTGGTCGCCGACGAGGGGTTCGACCTTGATGACGTCGGCACCCTGATCGCACAGCAGACGCGCGCCGAATCCGGTCGCGAAGAAGGAGCTGAAATCGACGATGCGGATTCCGTTCAGCGCAGACCCGAGGACAGCTCCGGTTCCGGCTCCCGTCCAGCGGTCGTCCCGGCGGACCGAGGCCGCGGCCTCCCGGTGCTCACCGGGCTTCGGGGCGCGTGTCGGTGTGGCCGGCGGCGTCTTCTCGAAGCGGATGACGGGGCCGATCGCACGCACCGTTCCGTAGTCCTCGTCCTCGAGGTCGACGACCAGATCGGCGTGAGTGACCTGGGGATCGTCGAGGGTCTGCTCGGGCCGTAGAACCGGCAGGGCTGCGATGTCGGCCGCGTGCAGGAGATCGAGCCATTCCGCGCGGGGTTTCGTCGCGAACACCTCCGGCGCGCGGACCCGCGCGATCTCGTATTCCTCGTCGCTGAGCGGAACCGACATCTCCGGCCCGTCGATCGACGGGGTGATGTCGCCGAAGCCGAGGAGGTCCATGAGCCTCTTGTACGCACCGGGGCCGCCGGTGTGGGGGACGATCCATTCGCCGTCGGCACAGCGGAACGGATCGGTGATCAGCCGGGTGCGACCGAAGCCCGCGTGTGGTCCGCTGCGCGCGAGGTAGGAGATGTCCTTCTCGTTCCACCACCAGCTCATCGAGGAGATCGTCAGCATTCCGTCCAGCAGCGAGGTATCCACGTGCTGGCCCCGGCCGGTGCGCATCCGCGCCCGCAGTGCCGAGAGAATTCCGATGGTGGCCATGAAGGCCGTGCCGTACGAGACGGTGGGGTGGCCCATGAAGATCGGACCGTCGCGGTGGCCGCGCTGTTCGGCGGTCTGGCCGAGGCGAGCGTTGAGAAGTGCCTCGTATCCGGGACGTTCGGCCAGCGGTCCGACATCGCCGTATCCGGTGACGGACGTGTAGATCAGTTCCGGGTAGCGGGCACCGACGATATCGAAGCCGATGCCCATCGCGTCGGCGCGACCGGCACCGAAGGATTCGACGAATACGTCGGCGTTCCCGAGCAGAGCGAAAAGCGACTCGCGACCTTCATCGGTCGTGAGATCCAGTTCGACGCTCCACTTTCCGCGGTCGAGGAGCTTGCGGAGGTCGGAGTTGCCGCCCGAACCGGGACGCTCGACCTTGATGACGGTGGCTCCGTAGTCGGACAGGAGCATCGTTGCGACGGCCGACGGCATCCCCCAACTCGCGTCGACGACCACCAAACCTTGGAGGGGACCACCCATGCCGATCTTCCTTTCATGGAACGAATCGATCTCGATACACAGACTTTGGAAAAAGACGCTGTAATTCGCTGTGATGCACTGCATTTCAAGATAGTTCCCGAATGGAACGATAGCCAGCCTTGCTAACGACTTTCCTCCGAAAACGCGCAAGGGCCCGCTGCATCGCATCACTTCCGACGCAGCGGGTCCGGGCGCCTGTCCGAACTCCTACCCTCCGCTGGCCCTGTCCGGCAGGAACGTCGAGATCTCCGGGAAGAAGATCAGGATCAGCACCACCACGATCGCCACCGGCAGGAACCATGCCGCAGCGACGAACACATCCTTGAGCGGAATGTTCTTACCCAGGTTCACCTGTGGGTCCTTGACGATCGAATGGACGATCATCGCGAGAATACCGACCGGGGGCGACAGAATCGCGAGTTCCCCCATGAACACCACGAAGGCACCGAACCACAGTAGCGAGATGTCCAGGCTTTCTAGCGTCGGAATCAGGATGGGGACGGTGAGCACCATCATCGGGAGCGGATCCATGAACGCCCCGAGCAACAGGTAGACCACCATCATCAGGAGCAGAAACTCGATACGTCCGAGATCCATCGACGTGATGAGATCCGCGAACCCGTTGCTGATTCCGGTCAGCGTCATCATCCGAGAGAGCGCTTCGACGCCGACGAGCAGCAGGAAGACAGCACCGACCGTCGATACAGTGCCGATGGAGCCGTCCAGAAGGGCGCGCCCGGCACCGCCGGTCTTACGCTTCCAGATCAACACGATGCCGACCGAACACAGCGCCGCGACCGCGCCCGCTTCCGTTGCGGTGAAGACACCCGAGAACATGCCGCCGATGATGACCAGCACCAGAACAGGAATCGGCCACACCGCTGCGAGACTCTTCAACCGCATACCCCACGAGACATCGGCGGCTGCGACGCGGATTTCCTTAGTCCCTGCAACGTCTTTGGCGAACACGGCGATCAGGATGATCGCGATCGAGAACATGATCGAGACCAGGATGCCCGGTCCGATGCCCGCGAGAAGGGCCTTGCCGACGGGAACCTCGGCGATGCCTGCGTACAGGACCAGGAGGATGCTCGGCGGAATCAGCTGCCCCGGCAGACCCGCGACCAGAACCGCACCGACGGCGAGGCGCCGATCGTAGCCTGCTTTGAGCATTTCGGGGATCCCGATACGCCCGAGCGCGTAGGTGGTACCGGTGGTCGATCCGCTGACCGCCGCAAGCCCGGAACCGGCAATGTTGGTACCGACGGCCAATCCCCCCGGAAGCCAGCCCAGCCACTGACGCGCAGCGGTGTAGAGCGTGTCGGTCATTCCGGAACGCCACAACAGCAGACCCA
>NZ_AJVB01000203.1:0-6585 GCF_000278445.1 Rhodococcus sp. R1101 | reverse complement strand
AACGCGCGGCGAGCGAGTTCTCCGGCGAGCGCTTCCGATGCTTCTTGTGCCCGGTCTTGTGTCCCACAGTTCTCCCTCGGACGTGTACCCATTGTCCGCCTTCGGTCCGGAGTTCGTGGGAGAACGATCGGTTCGGTGCAGTGGAGGCGGAGCCGATCGACACGTGCCTGCAACCTGTCGCGAGCGATGCCGAATCGTGCCCCGAAACGGGCGTCCGATACCGTTTCGTGCCTCGACGGCCCTGGAGGCCGACGTACGATCGGCCGATGAGCGGTGACGACGAGTTCCGTCAGATCCAACAGGTCGTCGAACGTCTGATCCCTCGGTATCCGCTTGTTCCTCCGGACGACATCGAACGTGCAGTGAACGGCGTCTACCTCCGATTCGCCACGAGCAGAGTTCGGGACTTCGTTCCGTTGCTCGTCGAGAGGGCGGTGAAGCGCGAACTCGCCGGACATCCGACGCTCGATTCACCTCTCCCGCCTGTGCTTCCGGATCTCGGCGGGTAGGACGTGGGCCGGCACGAGTACGTCGGTCTTCACGACGCCGGGCAGAACCGCTGACCACATCGACGAGAACAACCTCTCCCGAACAGGTTCCATTCGTTCCGAGCCGGGTCACCCGTCCCCGACCGTCGCGTCGTGATCGGTCGTGGCCGTGGACGGTCCCGCCGAGAGATCCCGCCACCCGGCGAGCACCTCGTGCACGTTCTCGGCGCCCTTCAGCGGTTCGGGTGGCGGGGGCAGCACGGCGGGATAGAGGAGGAACGGGGTGCTCTGCGGGCCACCCATACCGCCGTGCGAGCCGACCTGCTCCTCGAACGCCGCAACCTCGTCGGTCTCGGGCCAGTAGGCACCGCCGACCATGATGTCGGCGACGTTGTCGAAGGTGTCGGTGCGCCGGATCTTCGCCAGCGCATCGGGACCCATCACCTCGAGAGGGTTGCGGCCGGTGACCTCACCGGTCGTCACGTCCACCCGGCCGTGGGCTCCGAGCACGACGGATCCGCCAGGGGTGGCGACGAGCAGGAAGCCGATGCCGGGATGCTCCCGGAGAGCAGTGAGAAGTCCTGGATGCGCGGCCTCGATGGTATCGACGTCGGCGCGGCCGGGCAGATGAGGGAAGTAGATCAGGCCGAGGTTGCCCGAGCCGAGCACGATCGGTTCACCGGCGACGGTGTGCGCCTGCTCGCCGACCGGCGCGGCGTGCATGCTGGCTGCGGCATACGCGCGTCCTTCCCCTCCGGGCCGGGTCGAGGGCTCCGCTCTGCGCTCGTGCCGGTGACGATCGGCCGGCTCGTCCCGTGTGGCCGACCGGATCACCAGTTGTTTCAGGCTCTCTCCGTAGCGTTGAAGAAACGTCGCGCCCTGACTCTGCCCGTGATCGGACAGCACGACGACGCGATAGGACCGGTCGGACTGTTCCGCGACCGCGAGCAGCATCGCGATGATGTCGTCGACCTTCGCGAGCACGGACAGCGTTTCGGGCCGAGAGATCCCGGAGTGGTGCGAGACCTCGTCGTAGCCGATCAGATCGAGGTAGACGACAGTACGTCCCTTGATCAGATCACCGACCACCGCGGCGGCGGTGACGTCGGTGGCGAGTACGGTCGCGAAGGCGCGGACGAAGGGATACATTCCGCCACGCGGTACCCGTGGCCGGATGTCCTTCCGTTTCTGCCGCAGCGACTGACGAAGTTCCCGTTGCAGTTCCGCGATCATCCGGATGAAGGTGCGCAGCGCACTCGCAGGATCGGCGAAATAGGCGCTGTAGCCGGCGCCCCCACCGAGCCGGGCGCCGCGCATACGACTGACGACCAGTACGTTGTCCTGCGCACCACCGGTGAACAGGTTGCCCCGGCTCGCACCGTCGTGGGCGAGCAGCCCGGGCCGCTCTGCTCGTTCGAGTTCGCGCTGCTCGTTGTCGGCCGGGTTGCTGAACACGGAGATACGCCCGGTGGTCTTGTCGTACCAGCGGAATGCGGGCACGTTGTGGTTGGAGCCGTGCAGCACGCCCAGTTGGGTCGCTCCGGTCTGGCTGCTCCAATCGGTGTGCCACGGCACCAGCCGGTGGGTTTCACGCACCAGCTTCGCCAGGCCGGGCGTGACACCGTCGGCGATCGCCCGCCGCAGGACGTCGTACCCGAGCCCGTCGATCTGGATGCACAGCAACCCCGGAGGCGCACCCACGAGCGTCGCGTTGCGCCGCAATCGGAACCGGTTCCGCCGCACCTGCATCAACCGGTAGGCGGTGTCGGAACGGGAGGCGATCGCGCCCGAGACGACGGAAGTGACCAGCGAGACCAGCGCGGCGAGCACGATCGCATCGCCCGGGCGGTCCACTCCGGCGACCGGTACCAGGTACAGCGTCAGCAGCATGATCACACCGCCGGCCAGGAAGACTCCGGCGAACAGCAATACCGGGCCGATCCACGACATCAACCGCATCATCACCGGCCACAACGCCGCGTTCAGCAGACCGAACACCAGCGCGAGTACCAGCGCGGCAGGCAGTGTCGGTATCGGAGCGAAGCCGGACCGGTCGAGGGTGATGCCGCCGAGGACCCGGTCGAGCACGACGAGCACGAGCGCCGACGATCCCCACAGCACGAGGAACTCGACGAGTATCCGTAACAAGCCGCCCACCGTACGCATCGCGGGCCCCTTCCCACGTCTGGAATCGTAAGGTTCATGCGTACGCCGCCGCGTCCGAATGCCCCTGTATCCGGTCTGCGCTGGCTCGGGCATGCCACCACGCTGATCGAGGACCACGGGACGGTCGTCCTGACCGATCCGGTGCTCACCGACCGCGTCGCACATCTGCACCGCCGCCGGGGACCCACCCCTGCCGGACCGCGTATACGCGATCCGGATGCCGTCCTGCTCTCACACCTGCACGCGGACCACACCCACCTGAGGTCGTTGCGGTTGCTCGATACGGACGTTCCGATCGTGATCCCCTGGGGAGCTGTCGACGGATTGCCGGCACTGCGTCGATTCGCCGACCGGCTGGTGCCGTTGCGTCCCGGCGAGGAAACACGGATCGGCACGGTCACCGTGCGCGCCGTGCCCGCCCGGCACGATGGCCGCCGTTGGCGTCGTGGACCGGAACTCGCACCGGCGGTCGGGTACGTCGTCGAAGGAGACCGGCGCACCTATTTCGCCGGCGACACGGATCTGTACCCGGGTCTCGCCGACCATGTGGGGCCGGTGGATCTTGCGTTGCTACCGGTCGGAGGTTGGGGGCCCACCCTCGGCGACGGCCACCTCGATCCCGGCCGGGCCGCTGTCGTCGCCCATCTCGTGCAGGCAGGCCTGGCCGTACCGATCCACTACGGCACGCTGTGGCCGATCGGATTCGGCGCCGTCCGCCCCCGGTTGTTCTTCGAGCCCGGCACCGAGTTCGTCGGCCGGGCCCATCGTGCGGGGATCGCCGCCGTGGAGCTGTCCCCGGGTGACTCGATCGACACACCGGGTGCCGGCCGGGGCGAACGGTGAAATCGGATCCGGTAGCGAAGAATTCGTCACGACGGGATCGAGTGGACCGGCGAGATCGGCTCGAACGGCCGGAACTCCTGGTCGCTCCCCCGAACGACGCCCGCGCTCGACTCCGGTACCTCCAGCCAGGCCCCTTCGAGATCCCGAAGGGGCTCGGACACCACGAATCGGGTGTCGTCGCCCAGCTTGTACAGCACCTCCACTTCGGGATGCTGCGCCCGTACAGCCGTGATGTCGGCCGAGTAGAACAGCGAACGTGTCTTTCGTTCCGTCGAGTACCGGAACACCCAGACACTGTCGCCGTCGGTGGTGGCAATCGTTCCCTGCATGGGGTTCTCGATACCCTGACGGGCGGCGACATCCTCCACGAAGCCGACGGCCTTCGCCACACCGGTGAACGGGTCGTCGGCGAGGCCGAAGGTGAGCGCGAGGTAGAACAACATCTCGGAATCGGTCGATCCCCGGATCCCGTCGTAGAGACTCGGATCGACGGCCATCGCCAGATCGCGTTTCATCGCGTGGAATCCGTGCACGGCCCCGTTGTGCATCCACAACCTGTTCTCGTACCGGAAGGGATGACAATTGGTGCGCTGCACCGGAGTCCCCGTCGAGGCACGGACATGCGCGAACATCAACGGCGTCCGGATCTGCGTTGCGATCTCCCGCAGGTTGCTCTCGTTCCACGCAGGTTCGATGCACTTGAACAACGCGGGTCTCGGACCTTCTCCGTACCAGCCGATCCCGAATCCGTCTCCGTTCGTGGTGGTCGCCCCCATCCTGGAATGCAGGCTCTGATCGATCAAGGAATGGACCGGCCGGAAGAGCACGTCGTCCATCAGGACCGGGTCACCGGTATACACCATCCATCTGCACACACATACATTGAAGTCGCCCGGCCCCTCGTGGGGTGACGTCGTGAGACTTCATTTCGGCCACAATATCTTCCGCAACCCTGCGTAATCGAGGCGTGGAGACGGCAATCGCACTCCCGGACGGTCGCGGGGAACACGAACGCGTAGCGCTCCGGTGGAGATCGTGCATCGAACGGGTGTCGACAACATCACCGACTCGCCGTCGACTCCGACCGGAATCTCCGGTACGTCCGCTTCGACGACCACCTCTGTCGCGGTGCGCTGCAACAGTCCTCGGTCGTGAGTGCGACGGAACAGGCCGATGGCCTGGCGGGCGTTCGAGACCGAGATCGCGACGACACCGAGCCGCCCACTGTCCAGACGGGCTCGTCGCCCGAGTCCCGCCAGGTCGTCGAAGGTGTACGGGCCGTTGCTGACCAGGACGGCCTGCGGTCCGTCGACGGTCTCGGTATCGATTCCCGCCCGCAATGTCGGCCTACCCTGCTCACCGAGCAGATCCGGCAGCATCTGCAGTACCGTCGCCGTCTTGTCTGCGCGGTACTGCGGGCTCCGGACCACCTCCGCGTAGACACCGAAGGACGCGTTGTTGACGAACGGGCGACCGTTGATCCGGCCGAGATCGACGCGCAGTTCGACACCGTCGCCGAGAGCGCCCAGGCCCGCAGCGGGATCGTCCCGGTCCAGCCCGAGATCGAGGGCGAAATGGTTCCGGGTTCCGGCGCTGATCACCACGAACGGGAGTCGATGTTCCGCTGCGACCGCCGCGACCAGGGCCTGGGTTCCGTCGCCACCCGCCACGCCGAGCAGGTCGGCCCCGCGCTCGACTGCCTTCTCCGCAAGTTCGGTGACGTCGAGTTGCTGCGGTCCGCTCAACAACACCACTTCCGCCCCGAGTTCTTCGGCCTTGCGCTGCAGGTCGAAACGGACGACCTTGCCGCCGCCCGAGCGTGGATTCATGACGAAGAAGGGATGCCGAACGGGCACGGCCGGAAATTCGGGCTGCGGAGTCACCCGGGCATGTCGTAGAGCGCGGCGTCCACACGCGACCGCCACGGCGACGAGCAGCACCGATGCGAGGGCGGCCCACAGGTGACCCGCCGCCGCGAAGACGACCACCACGACGACCGGCGCGAGCACGGTCACGGCCAGCGCAGCCCCGCGGATCACACCGTGGTGCGTGAGAAACCAGTAGGCCCCGGCAACGGCCAGGGCGCCGCCGGCCACCGCGACCAGCAGCAGCGCGACGACGCCGCGCAGACCCGCCTCCGCGAGTGGCACCACGATCGCCGCGATCACGGCGATACACGCCGCCCATGCCCACCAGCGCGATTCGGCGACGTTCTCGTCGGTACTCGGGTGATGATCCTCGGACATGGGCGTCGACCTCGCATTCGCGTCGAGTACCGAGCACTCGGGGACGGATCGATCCGCAGCGGGCCGCGGTCGTTCCTACGGGTCTACGCCTTTCCGGAAGAAGTGTCCAGAGGCGTCAGTTCCGGCCGTAGCGGCGCGCGAAGGTGCCGAGCGACGACTGCAGGTCGCCGTGCAGGGCGCGCGCCACCCCCGACCCGATCGGGCCGAACAACGGCGCTCCGCCGAGTTCGATCTTCATGGTCAGCGCCGAACCGTCGCCGCGGGCTGTGACGGCGAGTCGCATGGAGAATTTCGTGCCGCCCTTGCCCGTTCCCTTCAACACCACGTGGTGCGGCGCGTCCAGTTCGACGATGGTCCACGTGACCCGGTTGCGCATGCCCTTGACCGACACCACCGACTGCAGCGTGATGCCCTCGGACAGGGCATCGGGAAGGTCGCTGCGCCAGCCGTCGTGGATGCTCAGCCACTCACCGAACGACTCCAGACGGGAAGCGTGCTCCCAGGCAGCGTGTGGGTCGAGCGGAAGATCGGTCGACACTTCGAGTTTCGCCATGGTCCGCAACAGTAGACGCTCGGTTCCGGGGACGGAGACCCGAGACGCGGCGGTGGCCCGCCCCCGATCGGGAGCGGGCCACCGCGGCACGGAGGGTCAGTGGGAGACGGCCTTCTCCACACCGACACCGGTGAGCGAGCGAACCTCCATCTCCGCCTGCTTGTACCGGTCCTCCTGCTTGCGGCGTCCGACGAAGGTGCCGACGATCCCGAGGACGAACGCGAGCGGGATCGACACGATGCCCGGGTTCGACAACGGGAACCACGAGAAGTCCACCTCCGGGAACATC
>NZ_AJVB01000202.1:0-6604 GCF_000278445.1 Rhodococcus sp. R1101 | reverse complement strand
GCAGGATCCTGGCGGCAGCGTCGAGGCCGTCCGCCGTACCGACCGCCACCAGGATGTCCCCGCCCGTGAGGACGAAGTCCGGTGCCGGAGAAGGCATGACCTGGCCCGCACGCATCACGGCCACGACCGACACGCCGGTGCGGGTGCGCAGCGCGGTATCGCCCAGCGCCGCTCCGTCGAACCGGGAATCCTCGTGGACGTGGAGCTGGCGGGTGACGATTCCGGGCATGTCCCGGTGGTCCTCACTCAACTGGGCGACGAGCTGGGGGGCACCGAGCAGGTTGCTGAGCGTCGCCGCCTCCTCGACGGTGAGGGGGAGGGAGGCGGCACACGCATCGGGGTCGCCGGCCTTCGAGATGATGAGGTCGCTGTGACCGTCCCGATGGGTGATCACCCCGATGCGGCGCCCGGACGCCAGTTCGAAGTCCTTGCGTACACCGATCCCGGGGAGCGGAGTCACGTCGACGATCATGCCGAAAGACTAGTCCTCCGGACCGACGGCGTCCGCTCCCCCGGCCCCGAGGGGTGCGAATCGGCCGTCCGGTCCCGGGAGGAACGGCGTGACCTCCACCACGGCGTCCACGGGCAACGGCCCGTACAGGTGCGGGAACCGCATCGACTCGGGGTCCTCCGGCACGCCGGGTTCGAAACGGAGAGGGTCGTCGAGCCGTGTCGGGTCGACGTGCAGCAGCACCAGATCCTCGCGTCCGGAGTACAACCGGTCGGCGGGAAGATGCACCTGCTGCGGCGTGGACAGGTGGACGAAACCCTGGGAGGCGAGGGATGCCGGAACGACGGCCCCGAGAGGTCCGGCGCGGTCCCAGTCGTCTCGGGAGATGATGTGCAGGAGGGTCTCAGTCATGTCGTCATTGTGCGTCGGAAAGCGGATCCGAGACGTCCGCAGCGTCCCGCCCTCTGCGCTGTGAGCGAACACCTGCACGGAAAACCGGCATGTCGCAGCGTTTTCGCTGCTCGATGCGTGAAACGCGCCACGATTGGGCACCCAAGGGAACAACACGTGAACACAAATCGTCTGTCAGAGTAGATCCACCGCGCCGGCCGGTGCGGCGGACCAGACCCCGGCACCCGATATGAGCGGTGGCCAGTTTGGAGGAGTCATGCCCGGTACGTTGACCAGCCCGAAGTTGACCGCTGCAGATCGCTGCGATCGGTGCAATGCTGCCGCTCGTGTCCGCGCCGTCCTTCCCACCGGCGGAGAACTGTTGTTCTGCGGGCACCACGCCAACGAGCACACCGACCGTCTCCGTGAACTCGGAGCGACGATCGTGAGCGAGTCCGACGCCACCGTGTGAATCCGCCGTCCGGAACCGACGTTCTGTCACACGAACGAACCGTCGGTTTCGAGACCCGACCGAATGAACGGGCGACCACCTCGAGGTGGTCGCCCGTTCTCGTCGCCGGGGGCTCGGTGTGCGGCTCACCAGCTCCGCAGGATGGCGATGCGGTCGCGCAGCTGCTCGGCGGTCGCCATCGCCGTCGGCGGACCACCGCACTGGCGACGCAGCTCACCGTGGATCACCCCGTGTGGCTTCCTGGTCCGATGGTGCACGACCGCGACGAGCGAATTGAGTTCGCGGCGCAGCTGCGCCAGGGTGTCTGCGGTCTCGACGCGCTCGGTGACCTGGGGCGGCGGGGCGGGCGCAGGCTCGGCCTTCGGCTTGTTCAGTTGCTGTTCCTGACGCTGACGCAGCAGCGCCCGCATCTGGTCGGCGTCCAGCAGACCCGGAAGCCCCAGATAGTCGGCTTCCTCGTCGGAACCGGCGAATGTGGCGGTGCCGAACGAGGATCCGTCGTAGATGACCTGGTCGAGTTCGGCGTCCGCACCGAGCGAATGGAAGGCCTTCTCGTCCTCGCCGGGCTCGTCCTTACGCCGGTTCGCGTCGGCGAGCAGCTCGTCGTCGAAGCCCTCCTTGACCCGGTGCGGCTTGCCGAGCACGTGGTCGCGTTGCGCCTCGAGCTGGCTGGCGAGTTCGAGCAGCACCGGCACGGACGGCAGGAAGACGCTGGCGGTCTCTCCCGTGCGTCGCGACCGCACGAAGCGGCCGATAGCCTGCGCGAAGAACAACGGGGTCGAGGCGCTGGTCGCGTACACGCCGACCGCGAGTCGCGGAACGTCGACGCCTTCGGACACCATGCGCACGGCGACCATCCACCGCTGGTTGCCCTCGCTGAACTGTGAGATCCGCTCGGACGCCGTGGGGTCGTCCGAGAGCACGACGGTGGGCATCTCGCCGGTCACCGCCTCGAGGATCCTCGCGTAGGCCCGGGCCGTGGTCTGATCGGTCGCGATCACGAGGCCGCCGGCGTCCGGCATCCCGCCGGCACGCAGCTGCTGCAGACGGGTGTTCGCCGCGCCCAGTACCGCAGGAATCCAGTCGCCCTCGGGATCGAGGGCGGTCCGCCATGCCCGGGCCGTCTGCTCGGCGCTGAGAGGCTCGCCCAGACGGGCCGTGAACTCCTCCCCCGCGCTCGTGCGCCAGCGTGCCTCACCCGAGTACGCGAGGAACACGACGGGCCGCACGACGCCGTCTGCGAGGGCGTCGGCATAGCCGTAGGCATGGTCCGCCTTGGACTGCAGCAGACCGTCTCCGTTCGGCTCGTAGGTCACGAACGGGATCGCGCTGTCGTCGCTGCGGAAGGGCGTACCGGTCAGCGCCAGACGGCGGGTCGCGTCGCCGAACGCCTCGAGGATGCCCTCACCCCAGCTCTTCGCGTCGCCGCCGTGGTGGATCTCGTCGAGGATCACGAGGGTGCGGCGCGCCTCCGTGCGTACGCGGTGCTTGAACGGGTGCGAGGCGATCTGCGCGTAGGTGACCACGACGCCCTGATAGTCGCTCGACGTCTGCCCGGTCGAATTCGTGAAGTTCGAGTCCAGGGCGATGCCGATCCGGGCCGCCGCGCCCGCCCACTGGTGCTTGAGGTGCTCGGTGGGGGCGACGACGGTGATCTGGTCGACCGTCCGGTCGCGCAGCAGCTCCGACGCCACCCGCAGGGCGAAGGTCGTCTTACCGGCACCGGGGGTGGCGACCGCGAGGAAGTCACGCGGTTTCGTCGCGAGGTACTTGGTGAGAGCGCGGCGCTGCCAGGCGCGCAGCTGGGCCACAGGGGCGGAGGTCGTAGCTTGTCCGACGGTTTCGGTGCTCACCGGTTTCTCGTGCTCCTTGTCCGCTTCGCTCGGGCCGGTCCCACCGCACTCGTCCGGGTCCCGACCGTCATGCAGCCTATCGTCTCGGACGTCGCGGACCCGCCGAAGCCGCGGCGTCGGCGGGTCAGACGAGGGCTGCGTGGCAGAATTCGATGCGCCCTCACCTGCCTGAGCGCGCACGCGAGCGTGTCATCAGGAATTCTGGAAGTAGATGAACGACACACCACGACCCCACGCACAGGCACCCCGCGGCCGCATACGGCACGCGGTGGGTAAAGGGTGGGAGGTGGTCACGCACACCATGTCCTCGGCATGGGACCATTCGATCTTCAGCAAGGCCGCGACCGCGGCTTTCTGGCAGACCCTCTCGCTGCCCCCGCTGGTGCTCGGTCTGCTCGGCAGCCTGGGGTACGTGGGCGGCTGGTTCGGTCCGGACACGGTCGAGATCATCACGTCCAAGACCGTCACCTTCCTCCGCTCGGTCTTCAGCGACAGCGTGGTCGACCAGATCATCGAACCCACCGTCGCGGACGTCCTCGGCCGCGGACGCGCCGACCTGATGTCGCTCGGCTTCGTGCTGTCGCTGTGGGCCGGCTCGTCGGCGATCTCGACGTTCGTGGACTCGATCGTCGAAGCGCACCATCAGCAGGACCACCGCCATCCGGTGTGGCAGCGGATCTTCGGTCTGCTGCTCTACGTGGTCTTCCTGATCCTCGCGGTCTTCACACTGCCGCTCGTCGCGCTCGGACCCACGCTGATCGGCCGGCTGCTTCCCGATGCATGGTTCGATCTGGGTTCGCAGATCATCGACACCTTCTACTTCCCCGCCGTGGGTCTGCTGCTGCTGATCGGCCTGACGACCCTGTACAAGGTGGCGCTGCCCAAGTCGCTGCCGTGGCACCGACTGCTCGGCGGGGCGGTGCTGGCGGGCGTGTTCTTCCTCACGTCCAGCGTGATCCTGCGGTGGTATCTGACGTGGATCGCCGCTACGGGCTACACCTACGGGGCGCTCGCCGCTCCGATCGCGTTTCTGCTGTTCACATTCTTCCTGGGTTTCGCGGTGGTCCTCGGAGCCGAGTTCAACGCCACGGTGCAACAGTTCTGGCCCGCACGCGCCACGCGTCTGGAGCAGTGGCGGGTATGGCTGGCGGAGCAGGCGGCGCGCGAACCGTCGCCGGACAGTGGGCCCGTGACGAACCTCACCCGCCGACTGACGGGCACCACGACGATCCGGCTGTCCGACCTGATCCGTCCCGGGGAACGCGAACCCGAGTCGTGGCCGATCGACGGGAGACCTGCCGAATCGGGGCCGGCATCCCCCGACGACCCTGCAGGCCACGACGACAAGACATCCCACGACGACAAGGCCGGGGGATCCGAAGTTCCCCCGGCCGAGACCGATCTTCCGCCGGCAGAGAGGCTCTCGCCGGGATCACCCGACGCCACGGTGGACGACGAGCCGTTCCACCCGGTGCCTCAGTCGCCCTTGCGCAAACCGTCGTAGACTTTCTTGCATTCGGGGCACACCGGCGAGCCGGGCTTCGGCGACCGGGTCACCGGAAAGACCTCACCGCACAGCGCAACCACGTGGGTACCCATGACCGCACTCTCGGCGATCTTGTTCTTCTTCACGTAATGAAAGAACTTGGGGGTGTCGTCGTCGGTCGTCTCGTCGGTGGTGGTATCCGGCCGTTCCTTGATATCCGTGCTCACGTGTCCATGATGCCGCACGGAGAGGCCGGATGCGTATGTGCGTGCGACGGTTCGTCGTGGGAAGGTGGAAGACATGGCGAGAACTCACGGTTTCGGCGGATCCCCCGAGAACGGATCGCCCGACAACCCGGTTCTGATCACAGCGGCGGAGACGTCGCTCGAGGATCAGCACCGAGCACGGGTTCGCAAATACCTCACGATCATGTCGTTCCGCATACCGGCACTGCTCCTGGCGGCGATCGCGTACGGCATCTGGGAGAATCCCTGGATTTCGATGGCGATCATCGGGGTGTCGATTCCGTTGCCATGGATTGCGGTTCTCATCGCCAACGACCGGCCGCCGCGCCGGAAGGACGAACCGAGTCGCTGGGACGGTCGCTTCGAGGACGCTCCGGCGATCGAGGCGTCGACCCACCGCGTGATCGACGGCTGACGGAGAGAGCGAGCGGGGAGCTTGCGAGAATGTCGTGGTGGACCGCGACCTTCTCCTGTCTCTCTGCCCGGCTCTTCGCACCGCATTGATCCGGTGCCGCTACGACCTCGACACCGTGCGGGATCTGCTCGGCCCCGACGCGCACGCCGCACTCGGGCGCAGCGAACCCGTCCCCGCCCGGCGCGTCGCGCGGAGCGCCGGTGATCTCGGCGTGCTCGTCCGGCTGTTCCTCCTCCAGGACACCTGCGCCGAGACGGAGGTGGCGCACGCCCTCGAACCGGTGACGCCGGAGCAGGCCGTACGAGCGGGCCTGCTCGAACGCGACGGCGACGGCCTGCGCGCCGCACTCGATCTGAGACCCCTCGACGCCGGTACCGGAAGTCGCTGGGTGTTGTCGGATCTCGACGGTTCGATCCGGCCCGTCCCGACCCGTCCCGATCACGTTCTCGGCGTCGGGCAGGCCTCTTTGTCGTTGTTGCAGGCGACCCCCAGCGATCGGGTCGGCTCGGTGCTCGATCTGGGTACCGGCTGCGGAGTGCAGGCGATCCGGGCCGCGGACCACGCGGAGAAGGTCACCGCGACCGACATCAATCCCCGGTGCCTGGCCCTGGCCGCCGCGAGCGCGGCGCTCAACGGGATCGACCTCGATCTTCTCGAGGGCTCCTGGTTCGATCCGGTCGCCGGCCGCACCTTCGATCGGATCGTCGCGAATCCGCCGTTCGTGGTGAGCGCGGGACGTGTCGAGCACAGCTACCGCGACTCCGGTCTCGACCTCGACGGTGCCAGCAGGCTCATGATCTCGCAGGCGGCCGAGCACCTGAATCACGGCGGGACCGCCGCGATGCTCGCCTCGTGGGTGCACGTCGAGGGTGAGGACTGGCGGACCCGGGTCGCATCGTGGTTGCCGTCGCAGGGCGTGGACGCCTGGATCGTGCAGCGCGACGTCGCCGATCCCGCCCTGTACGTCGGCACGTGGCTGAGGGACGGCGACGCCGACCAGCGCGAGCCGGAGGTCGCGGTGCGCGCCGAGCAGTGGCTCGACCACTTCGCCGAGCACGGTGTCGAAGGAGTCGGGTTCGGATTCGTCTACCTGCGTCGCACCGATCTGCCGTCCGACGTGATGGCCGAGGATCTGCGGCACGCCTTCACCGATACCCTGGGCGACGAGGCGATCGACTACTTCCGCCGCCTCGACTGGCTGCGTACGCACGAGGTTCCGGACGCCCGGTTCGTGGTACGCCCCGACACGGCGCTCGAGCGGGTGCATCTGCCCGGCGCGGAGGGCTGGGAAC
>NZ_AJVB01000201.1:0-6618 GCF_000278445.1 Rhodococcus sp. R1101 | reverse complement strand
ATCGGTGCGGCCGCGGCGTCGTCGGTTGCCGCTCTGGGCGTGCTGTTCGGTGCGGCGATCGCAACGAACATCGATCTCGGGCGTTGGGAGATCACCGTGGCAGTGTCGGCGCTCGGTGCGCTCACGATCGTCGTCGTAGGCGCGGTCCTCACCGCGCCGGGCGTGAGATCCCTCGAGGTCACCGCGGCCCGGACTCTCCTCGACGTCACCGTGCCCGATACCCGCGATCCACACGACTGGGCGGCACGCCGGCAAGGTCTGTGGTGGGCGCTGACCAGCATGGCACTCGGTTCCGTTGCACTCATCGCACTGCTGATCGGTCTGCCGAGTGGGGTGGGTCTGTTCTTCCCTGCCGAGCGGGTCGGATCGGCAGGGATTCTCACCGGCATGCCGACACCGGTGCGCGCGGCGATCGGGCTGGGCGCGGTGATCGTTGCCCTGGCAGTGCTCGTCGGCACCGCGATCCTCGAGCGACGACTCGCTCCGATGATGCTCGCACCGACCGCCACCGACCGTCTCGACGAACTTCGCGCAGCGAACACCGAACTCACCTGGCGCACACGCCTCGCCCACGAACTGCACGATTCGATCGGCCACACACTCACGGCCATGACCGTGCAAGCACAGGCAGCCAAAGCCGTTTCGCAGGAACAGAATCGGCATCTCGACGCGATCGAAGAACTCGGCCGTGCGGCTCTCGCACAGCTGGACAACACCATCGGCCGGCTGACCGCACCGAGCGACGATACACCGGCCCGGGGGCACCCCCTCGAGGAGATACGGTCGATGGCCGATCTTGCCGGTGCCGACCTCGTCGAATCCGGTGATCCGCCGAAGCGACTCGTGGAACCCACCGCGACCGCAGCAGTAGAAGTGGTGCGCGAGGCGTTGACCAATGCACTCCGCCACGGCGACGGCCACATCTGCATCGAACTGAACCACGGCGACATCCTGGACATCCTCGTGCGGAACGGGATCGCAGATTCCACCGGCTCCCCCGGTCCGGGTGTCGCCTCCCGTCGCCGAGGCATGGGATTGACGACGATGCGCACCCGCGCCGACCACGCGGAGGGCACTCTCACCATCCACGAGGAGGACGGATCGTGGATCGTACGGGCACGATTCCCGCTGGAGGGATCGTGATCAGGGTCGCGGTGGTCGACGACGATCCACTCGTGCTCGACGGTCTCGCGACGATCCTCGGGGCGGTCGACGACCTCGCCGTGGTCGCGACCGCCACCGACGGCGTCGGCGCCATCGAACTCACCGAGAAGCGCGACGATATCGACGTGCTGCTGCTCGACGTCCGGATGCCCCGACTGGACGGTCTCGAAGCGGCGCGCCGAATCGTGCGATCGCCCGAAGCACCGGCGGTGGTCATGATGACCACCTTCGACGACGACGCCTATCTCGTCGAGGCGTTACGGCTCGGAGCCTCCGGTTTCGTCCTCAAACGCAGCGGAGCCACAGAATTGGCGAACGCGGTACGTACCGTCGCAGGTGGTCGTTCGGTCCTCTTTCCCGAACGAGTACGCGATCTCATGTCGACGCCGCGCCACCGTGCCCGAAACGGACCGGCGCTCACCCCGACCGAATTACGAGTTCTCGAGGCGCTGGTGCGAGGTGCCGAGAACCGTGAGATCGCCGAAGCGCTCCACGTCACCCGGGAGACGGTGAAGACACACGTGTCGTCGATTCTCGCCAAATTCGGTGCGCGCAACCGCACACACGCGGCAGTCCTGGCGCTCGACGCCGGTCTCGTCGACGGCTCCGGAGTGTAGGGGGCAGCGCCCTCGATCGACCGGTCCGAGCTGCGCACGATCGCGAGGAGTGGAGATTCGGCACGCTGCTATACGTTGAAGCGGAACTCCACCACGTCGCCGTCGGCCATGACGTAATCCTTGCCCTCCATGCGGACCTTGCCCTTGGCCTTCGCTTCGGCCATCGAACCGGCCGCGTCGAGGTCGGCGAACGAGACGATCTCGGCCTTGATGAATCCGCGCTCGAAGTCGGTGTGGATCACACCGGCCGCCTTGGGGGCGGTGTCGCCCTTGCGGATCGTCCAGGCCCGCGATTCCTTCGGGCCGGCCGTCAGGTAGGTCTGCAGACCGAGGGTGTGGAATCCGGCGCGCGCGAGCTGCTTCAGTCCCGCCTCGGTCTGGCCGATGGATTCGAGCAGTTCCATCGCCTCGTCCTCATCGAGTTCGAGGAGTTCGGACTCGACCTTGGCGTCGAGGAAAACGGCGTCGGCCGGGGCGACGGCCTGACGCAACTCTTCCTTGCGCTCCTCGTTGGTGAGGACGGCTTCGTCGGCGTTGAAGACGTACAGGAACGGCTTGGCGGTGAGCAGGTGCAGCTCGCGCAGCAGCTCGCTCTTCACCTCGGCCTGGGCGGAGAAGATGGTGCGGCCGTCCTCGAGGATCGCCTGCGCCTTCTTCGTCTCCTCCAGCTGGGCGACGAGTTCCTTGTTCTTCCGGGATTCCTTCTCGAGTCGCGGCAGTGCCCGCTCGATCGTCTCCAGGTCGGCGAGGATCAGCTCGGTCGCGATGACCTCGATATCGGCCATCGGGTCGACCTTGCCGTCGACGTGGACCACGTCCGGATCGTCGAACACACGCACGACCTGGCAGATGGCGTCGGCTTCGCGGATGTTGGCGAGGAACTTGTTGCCCATGCCCTCACCCGCGGAGGCGCCCTTCACGATGCCGGCGATGTCGACGAACGAGACGGTCGCCGGGAGGATGCGCTCGGAACCGAAGATCTCGGCGAGCCGGTTCAGCCGCGGATCGGGCAGTTCGACGACGCCGACATTGGGCTCGATGGTGGCGAACGGATAGTTCGCGGCCAGCACATCGTTCTTGGTCAGCGCATTGAACAGCGTCGACTTGCCGACGTTGGGAAGACCGACGATTCCGAGGGTAAGGCTCACGGAATCGGTATTCTACGCGGCCATCCCCGGCTCACTTCACCCGCACGCCACGCGTACCAACTGCGCGATGCGCGCAGCCTGATCTTCGTCGGGCACGGTCGATCCGTTGGCCGCGACTTCCTGAACCTTCGCGTTCACTTCCTGGTCGGATGCACCCTCGTCGATGAGAGGGCAGGTCTCGGTGACGATGGACTCGATGTCCTGCGTCTCCCGGTCGGCCGACAGCTGCGGGTAACCGGTGCGGAAGGCCGCGACGAAGACGTCGAGCTTCGCCTTGTCGAAGATGTCGCCGGCCCGCTCGGCCGCGCTGGACGCGACGCTCTGCACCGACGAGATGGCGCCCTCTGCCTGCTCCTGAACGCTCGTGACCGCGACATCCGCCGAGGAGCGCACGTCCTCGTCGCTGGGAGTGTCGTCGGAGCTGCACGCGGTGAGCGCGAAGGCGGCGGCGATCGCCACAGTCGCACCGGCCACACGCAGACGTCGGGTCGTGCTCGTTCGGTTCGTCACGTTTCGAGAATGCCACGGACGGGGACCCTTCATCGCCGTTTCCGTCGTGTCGTCCGGATCACGCGCGGCGCTCGGTGACCGTAGATTGGCGACTGTCGATCGGTATCGAGCTCGATACATGTCGGAAGGACCGTCGTTGACCGAATCGAAGACCGCGCCCCGCGGCAACAGCAGTGAGAAGCCGTCGGTGACACCCGACCGGGCAAGCCTGCTGGGCACGGGCGGAATCTGGCTCGCCAAGTGGTCGGCCTGCCTCGTCGTCATCGCTGCTGCCGCCGTGGTGATCGGCTGGATCATCGAGAAGATGTGGGTGATCGTGCTGCCGGTCGCGCTCGCGATCGTCGTCTCCACGATTCTGTGGCCGCCCACCCGTTTCATGACCAAACGTGGCGTGCCGCCGGCCGGCGCGGCCGGCCTGACCCTCGTCATGTTCTTCGCGGTCGTCGGCGGCATCATCGCCGGGATCGTGCCCTCGGTGGTGTCCCAGATGCCCGACCTGGCCAACAAGGCCACCGAAGGCATCAACACCGTGCAGGAGTGGGTGAAGGGACCCCCGATCAACCTGCGCGACGAGCAGCTCGACAATGCCGTCCACGCGGTGGTCGAGCGAGTGCAGGGCAGTGCCGCCACGATCGCCGGGGGTGTGTTCTCCGGCGTGAGCACGGCAGGTTCGCTGCTCGTCACGCTCGCTCTCGTCCTTGTGCTGGCGTTCTTCTTCATCAAGGACGGCCCGCGGTTCCTGCCCTGGCTGCGCAGGGTGAGCGGCCGCCGCGCCGGACGCCATTTCGACGAGATCCTCAGGCGGATGTGGACCACGCTCGGCGGGTTCATCCGCACCCAGGCCCTGGTGAGCTTCATCGACGCTCTGTTCATCGGTATCGGCCTGGTGATCCTCGGAGTGCCGCTCGCCCCGGTGCTGGCGATCCTCACGTTCATCGGCGGGTTCGTACCCATCGTCGGTGCGTTCGTCGCAGGTGCGCTGGCCGTGTTGGTGGCGCTCGTCGCGAACGGCTTCACCACGGCGCTCATCGTGCTCGTCCTCATCATCGCGGTGCAGCAGATCGAGGGAAACGTGCTGCAGCCGGTGCTGCAGTCGCGGTCGATGAATCTGCATGCGGCCGTGGTGCTGCTCGCGGTGACGGCGGGATCGTCGTTGTTCGGCATCATCGGCGCGTTCCTGGCCGTACCCGTTGCGGCGGTGGCCGCGGTGGTCATCCGCTACATCGGCGAACAGATCGACGAACGCGCCCGGGAGGGAGAGGACGAGACGAAGGCACTGCCGGCTCCGGGCGACACCTCGGTGCCCGATCCGAAGAACGCCAAGCCTGCCCCGCCGGAGCCGGCCGCCTCCGAGGAGTGAGGGACGGTCAGCTCGCCACGCGGACGGTGGATCCCGAGCGGCCACGGATCACGTGCAGCCTGCTCGGGATGCGCTGGCGCATCTCGTCGACGTGACTGACCACACCCACCACGCGGCCTCCCGCGCGTAGTTCGTCGAGCACACCCATGACGGCCTCGAGGGAGTCGGCGTCGAGCGAGCCGAACCCTTCGTCGATGAACATCGTGTCGAGCACGAGCCCACCGGCCTCGGCGGCGACGACGTCGGCGAGCCCGAGGGCGAGCGCGAGCGACGCCTGGAAGGACTCACCTCCCGACAACGTCTTCGTCGACCGCACGGCGCCGGTGTACTCGTCGTGGATGTCGAGGCCGAGACCGCCGCGACGGCCACGGCTCTCGACCGCGTCGGAATGCACGAATTCGTAACGGCCACCGGACATCCTGCGGAGCCTTTCGGAGGCCGCGTCGGCGACCTCCTCGAGTCGTGCCGCGAGCACGTACGAGCGGAGCGACATCTTCTTGGCGTTCGAGCCCATCCCGGCGACGACGTCGGCGAGCGCGGACAGTTCGGCGTGCTCGTCGAGCAACGGAGCGAGTTCGGCGCAGGCACGCTCGAGCCGCCGGGTGTAGGTCTCGATGTCGAGGTGCCGGCGCTCGGCCTCGGTGGCCGCACGCAGAGCGGCTTCCACCGCGGCGGCACCGTCGTCCACCACCGTGCGGGCCGCTGTCACGTCGGCGACCTCGTCCCCGGTGAGGGCGGCGATCGCGGGGTCGTTCAGCGTGGAGCCTGCGACGGCGCGTTCGTCGTCGGCAGCGCGCAGGACGCGGTCGATCTCGGCGAGTCTCTCGGGCCGCCGGACCGCGGCGAGAGCACTGTCGAGGTGAGCGAAACCCGCCTCGACGGCAGCAGTGCGGGCGTCGGCGGCACGCTCGTCGGCGGCCGTCCGCGCCTGGAAGGCCGCGGTGCGGGCATCGAGAAGTGCGGTCGCGGCGGCGGACAACGCGGCGACCGCCCTGCGCCGGGGGGCGAGCAGATCGAGGTCGCCGACGGCCTCGACGATGCGCTCGGTGATCTCGGTGACTTCGGCGGCGCGGACTGCGTCCTCGCGGGCGAGATCCGACAGTTCGGCGTCGAGCCGCTTCTCCTGCTCGGCCAGGACGGTGTCGCGCTTGCGCAGATCCTCGACCACCGCGCGCAGGTGGTCGAGCCGGCCCGCAACGGTGGCGGCCTCGTCGTGGGCGCGAACCGCCTCGGCGTGGGCGGCGGTGAGCTCGGCGAGTTCGACGTCGCCGCAACGCTGCCGGAGAACGGCGACGATCCCGGCGAGGTCGGTGGCGGCCTCGCGCGCCTCGGCCAGCGCGGTGGCGGCGCGCTGCTCGGCGGCGTGGGCGCCTTCTTCGTCGGCCTTCGTCGCGGTGTCGGGCGCCGGGCGGGCAGGCGCGGGATGTTCGGTGGAACCGCAGACCACACACGGTTCTCCGTCGGTGAGACGTGCCGCGAGTTCGGCGGCCATCCCGTCGATCCGCCGTTGCCGGACGTCGAGGTGCGCAGCGCGAGCCTCGTTGAATTCGGAGTGCAGCTGCAGCACCCGACCTTCGAGGCGATCGAGTTCGGTTCGGCGCGAAGCGAGTTCGACGGCGGCCTCGAGTGCGTCGGCGGCGTGGGTGCGTGCGGTCGACAGACCCGCGAGCATGGCCGCTGCCCGCTCGGCCTCGGCGACCGCATCGGCGGCGGCGGCCGACCGCTCGGGCAGCGCGACACGCTCGTCGATCACCTGCTGCCGCTCGTCGGTGAGGGCACGCCGGCGCCCGGCGCGATTCTCGCGCTCGGCTTCGATCTC
>NZ_AJVB01000200.1:0-6630 GCF_000278445.1 Rhodococcus sp. R1101 | reverse complement strand
GTGTGCTGGCAGGTGGGGCAGGATGAGCGAGGCATCGAGACGTTCACCCCCACCTGCCACCTACTCCCCCTCAGTGGCGATCACTGTGGTGGCGACCATCGTGCGCTCGCGACTCGAGCGATTCGACGTCCTGAGGTTTCGCTCCCCAGAGTTCCGGCCGGTCCCCGAGATACGAGCAGGCGGTATCGACGAGCTCGGGGAGCGGCAGGGTGCCGTCCAGGGCGACGCCGTCCTCGTCGGCCTCGAGCGGCTCGAGCGTCTCGAACTGCGATGCCACCAGCGTCTCGGAGAAAAAGTGGCCGCCGCGTGCGCGAATCCTCGACCTCACGACGTCCACGGGCACGTCCAGATGCAGGAAGACGCTCGGGGCGCCGGAACGCAGAATGTCTCGATACGACCGCTTCAGTGCCGAGCACGCGACCACCGGAGTCCCGGTTCTTGCGGCGGCGGCCGCCGCGACGGCGCGCAGCCACGGCTCACGATCCTGGTCGTCGAGCGCCCGGCCGGCGCGCATCTTCTCGATCGACGACGCGCTGTGGTAATCGTCCGCATCGATGAACACGCCGCCGATCCCGTCTGCAAGCTTCCGCGCGAATGTCGTCTTCCCGCATCCACTCACGCCCATCACCACAACGGCCATGCCACATCGTAACGACGGGGAGGTTGTGGTCGCTCCCGTCGACATTCTCGACCACAACCTCCCAGAAGTTCACTCGAAGCAGCATGGCCGCCACCCCCGAAGGAGTGGCGGCCACGGGCTGCAGTGACGACTAGACGGTCGCGGCGACCGATTCCTCGCCCTCGGCCGGGGCGCTCGTGCGGATCAGGTGGTCGAACGCGCCGAGCGCGGCCGTCGCACCCGCACCTGCGGAGACGATGATCTGCTTGTACGGGACGGTCGTGCAGTCGCCGGCGGCGAACACACCCGGCACCGAGGTGCGGCCGTGGTCGTCGACGACGATCTCGCCGCGCGGGCTGAGTTCGACCGTGCCGGACAGCCATTCGGTGTTCGGCAGCAAGCCGATCTGGACGAACACGCCGTCCAGGTCGAGGGTGCGCGACTCGTCGGTGGTGCGGTCGGTGTAGGTCAGGCCGGTGACCTTCGCACCGTCGCCGAGGACCTCGGTGGTCAGGGCGCTCACGATGATGTCGACGTTGGGCAGGCTGCGGAGCTTGCGCTGCAGCACCTCGTCGGCGCGCAGCACCGAGTCGAACTCGATGAGGGTCACGTGGGCGACGACACCGGCGAGGTCGATGGCGGCCTCGACACCGGAGTTGCCGCCGCCGATGACCGCGACGCGCTTGCCCTTGAACAGCGGGCCGTCGCAGTGCGGGCAGTAGGTGACACCCTTGTTGCGGTACTCGTCCTCACCGGGCACGTTCATCGCGCGCCAGCGAGCACCGGTGGAGAGGATGACGCTGCGCGAGAGCAACCGGGCGCCGCTCTCGAGCTCGACCTCGACCAGGCCGCCCTCGGTGGGGGCGGGGGTGAGCTTCGATGCCTTCTGGACGTTCATGATGTCGACGTCGTACTGCCGCACGTGGTTCTCGAGTTCGGCGGCGAACTTCGGGCCCTCGGTGTAGGGAACGGAGGGGAAGTTCTCGATGGCCATGGTGTCGAGCACCTGGCCGCCGAAGCGCTCGGCGAGAACGCCGGTACGAATCCCCTTGCGGGAGGCGTAGATCGCGGCGGTCGCGCCGGCCGGTCCACCGCCGACGACGAGGACGTCGAAGGGGTCCTTCTCGCTGATCGCGGCGGCGGCGCGCTCGGCGGAGCCGGTGTCGAGCTTGCCGACGATCTGCTCGAGGTTCATGCGGCCGGAGCCGAACAGCTCACCGTTGAGGAAGACGGTCGGCACGGCCATGACCTGGCGGGCGTCGACCTCGTCCTGGAAGAGGGAGCCTTCGATGGCGGTGTGCTTGATGCGCGGATTGGTCACGCACATCACGTTCAGGGCCTGCACCACGTCGGGGCAGTTCTGGCACGACAGCGAGAAGAAGGTCTCGAAGTGGAAGTCGCCCTCGAGATCGCGCACCTGCTCGAGCAGCTCCGCGGCCTCCTTCGACGGGTGGCCGCCGACCTGCAGCAGGGCGAGTACGAGGGAGGTGAACTCGTGGCCGAGCGGGATGCCCGCGAACTCGACCTCGATGTCGGTACCGACCCGGCGGATCAGGAAGGAGGGGCGGCGGGTGGCTTCACCGTCGCGTACATGGGTGACCAGGTCGGACATGCCGGCGATCTGGTCGAGGAGGCCGGCGAGTTCCGTGGACTTCGGTCGGTCGTCGAGAGACGACACGAGCTCGATCGGCTGGGTGACCTTCTCGAGGAGGGACTTCAACTGGGCGGCAAGGGAGGCATCGAGCATGAGGATCTACTCCAGAGGTGGAAGAACTGTGACCGGAAGAGATGGGAGTCGGCGAACTTCTCAGCTCGAGCCGAGCGGACCCGGACGGTGCCCGGTGGCACGGGACGTTCGATCCCGTGCCACCGGAACGGTTTCCGTCGACGAATCAGATCTTGCCGACGAGCTCCAGCGACGGAGCGAGGGTGTCGTCGCCCTCTTCCCACTTGGCCGGGCAGACCTCGCCCGGGTGGCTGCGGACGTACTGAGCGGCCTTGACCTTGCGGACGAGTTCGGCGGCGTTGCGGCCGATGCCCTCAGCGGTGACCTCGGTGAACTGGATGACGCCGTCCGGGTCGACCAGGAAGGTGCCGCGGTCGGCCAGGCCCTGCTCCTCGCGGAGCACCTCGAAGTCGGTGCTGATCTGCAGGGTCGGGTCACCGATCATGGCGTACTTGATCTTGCCGATGGTCTCGGAAGAGCCGTGCCACGCCTTGTGCGTGAAGTGCGTGTCGGTCGAGACGGAGAAGACCTCGACGCCGAGCTTCTGCAGCTCCTCGTAGTGGTCTGCGAGGTCGCCGAGCTCGGTCGGGCAGACGAAGGTGAAGTCTGCGGGGTAGAAGAAGAAGATCGCCCACTTGTCCTTGATGTCCTCGTCGGACACGGTCACGAAGGCGCCGTCCTTGAAAGCCTCGGCCTTGAAAGGCTTGATCTTCTTGTTGATCAGCGACATGTAAGAACCTCACTCATCTCGATGGGGTTGACGACTTCGACGTTATCCGCGAACTATTGATTGTGCCAATCGATAGTTTCTAGAAATTCGATAAGCAAGGGCTATAAAACACTGTTCGGCCAGCTCATCGCATGTCGCCCGGGACAAATGTGACAGAACACACAACCTGTACGACAGGGCACTCCGGCCCGCTGTCGAGAGGACAATGGAACCGATGCACTCACGACCGACATACCGCCGCACCGGATCCGGTGAACCTCTCCTCCTCCTGCACGGCATCGGCGCCACGATGGACGACTTCTCCACACTCGTCCCGCGACTCGCCGAGCACTTCGACGTGCTGAATGTCGACCTGCCCGGCCACGGTTCGTCGCCGAAGCAGAAGGGCCGTCCCACGATCGCGGCCCTCACCGACACCCTCGTCGAGACTCTCGACGCGCACGGACTCGACCGGGTGCACGTGCTGGGCAACTCGCTCGGCGGCCGGCTCGCGATCGAACTTGCCGTGCGCAACCGTGCTCATTCGGTGGTGGCCCTGTCCCCTTCCGGTCTCGGACTGCCCCCGGAGCGGATCTTCCAGGGCGCGCTCATGACGACCGCCCGCCTGCTCAACAAGGCCCGCAGCCCGTTCATCGAACCGATGGCGCGCACTGTCGTGGGCCGTACGGCGCTCACAGCAGGACTCCGCGCGATGCCGTGGAAGACGTCGCACACCGAATCGCTGTCGGTCAAGGGCGGGTTCGCCGAGTCCGACGGCTTCTGGTCGATGCTGTGGGATGCCGTCCTGACCGACGTGCCCACGGGCCTCGACCGCATCTCGTGCCCTGTCACCCTCGCGCAGGGCGTCCTCGACACGGTCGCGGCGGCGCAGACCGTGCGGTACGCACCGCTGATCCCCGGAGCACGGTTCGTACCGCTCCCCTGGGCCGGCCACGCACCGCAGTCCGACTGTCCCGAGGCCATCGTCGACCTCGTGCGCCGGACAGCCGCGCGCGCCACCGACGCCTACTGCCGATAGGACTCGACCTCGTCGACCGGCCGTGGCTGCGCGGCGTCCGGATCGTCGCCGAACTCGGCCTTCGCGCGACGCTGCCGCAGCAGGTCCCAGCACTGGTCGAGCCTCTTCTCGACAGCGGCCAGCCGCTGCAGGTCCTCGTCGCTCGGACCGTCCGCGCCGGTTCGTGAGCGCAGCGTCTTCTCCTCGTCCACCAGCTTCTCGATGTGCTGGAAGAGGTCGTTCTCGTCCATGGGAAACTCCCTCGATGTGGTGTTCCGTCGGCATAGCCTCATCCGGCAGGAGTGAAACCGCCGCCGGTTTCGCACCCGACCGGCCGGGTATCTCCTCGACATGAGCATCGAAGACGGTCCCGGCGACACCCTCAGCCCCAGCGAAGGCCTCGACGCCGACGAAGTGCGGAACAACGACGGTGACGAGGTCGTCGACCCGCCCGAGGGCTGGAGCGGCGCCGACAAGTTCGGAACGACCCAGCGTGAAGAGCAGGAAGGCGAGTCGCTGGACCAGCGCCTCGCCGAGGAGGAACCCGACGTCGAACCCGCCGAACCGCTGGACACGCCCGTCGCGGCGACACCGGAGGACGAGCTCACCGAGGACGTCGACGAGGTGATCGACGACGCCACCACCGGCGCCCCCGAGGACTCGAAACTCGCCGACGAGGTCGACGGGGTGATCGTGCAGGATTCGCGTGTCGACCGCGGCCAGATCAGCGGCGCCCCCGAGGATGGGGAGTCGATCTTCCCGATCGTCGAATAGCAAGCGTGTCCGGGGCGGTCACCGTGCGGGCGTGAGTTCCGGCAGCGTCCAGCTGCCGTCGACGATCGCCGCCCTGGGCCGGTAGAGACGGACGAGGAAGTTCCAGCCCTCCGGAGTCGGAATCGCGTTCGGTGTGCCTTCGGGGAAATCGCCGAAGCGCACGGTGACCGAACCGTCCTCGTTCGCCTTTCCCGTGATGTTGTTGACGCTGTACGCCTCGCGTGGGTTGGGTGCGAAGAAACCCTCCGCGTCGTAGACGGACACCGACCAGAACCCGTCGACGGGAACGTCGTCGAGCGTCAGCTCGTAGTTCCCCGGCGGGAGCTGGGGTGCGACGCCGATGTAGGAGGCTTCGCTGCTCGGCAGGCCGCCCCACCCGGCCGCGGTGCCGATGAGGTGCCTCACCGGGTCGACCTCGTCGGGACGGCCGAATGTCGAATCGAAACCGGTGAGCCCGGAAGCAAGCCGGAGCAGCGCCGTGCGGGTCGCATCGAGACTCGCCGTGTCGTACTCGGGCGCGGTGAACGGCCGCGCCGACGCCGAGTCGATGCGTATTCCGTCCTGGATCGCGGCCGCCGCCTTCAGGTCGTCGGGGTCGGCCGGATCCGCCAGGGCGCGAACCGCGACGACCACATAGGGCGACTCGGCGTCGAGACGGTGACTGCCGGCCTCGTGGTGGATGGCGCGGACGAAATGATCCCGATCGAGGACCATCGCAGAGACGTAGCGGTCGCCGTGCTCGGGCAGGGTGAGCGTCGCGCCCTCCGAGACGTCGACGACTGCGAAGCTGTACAGGGTGTCGCGGTTGAGGCGGATCACGGTCTGCCGGTCGATCGCCGCCGGTTCGCGGTTGTGCAGCAGCAGATTCACGCCCCCGGCATCGCGTTGCAGATCGGTGAACATCCGATCGGTCTCGGCCCGGACGAAGTTGTCGACGTTCACGTGCACGGTCATGCGGACTCCCTGTGTCGAAAGCGCCACTTCCTGCGCGACGACGATAAGCGAGGGGGAGGTTGCGTGCGCGTCGTTCGGACGAACACGCACACAGCCTCCCCCTCGATCGCTACAGGACCTTCGAGCCGTACATCTCGCCGAGCGGGTCGGCGATGAGTTCCAGCCGCGCGCCGTCGGGGTCGCGGAAGTACAGGGAGACCTCGCTGTGTTCGGCGAGTTCGACTCCTGCCTCGATCAGCTTGGTGTGCAGGCGTTCCCAGGTGGGAAGAGCGACGCTGATCGCGATGTGGTGCAGTCCGCCGAGGACCTCTCGATACGGACCGACGTCGAGACCGGGGAAGTCGAAGAATGCCAGCAGGTTGCCGTTACCGATGTCGAAGAAGAAGTGTGACGACCCCGGGTAGTCGCGGTTCTCGATCAACTCCGTCAGCGGGAACTCGAGAAGGTCCTGGTAGAAGCGCACGGTCCGCTCGACGTCACTGCTGATCAACGCGGTGTGATGCAGTCCTCGTGCCGAGGACCGCGGACGTGATTCGGCCGGCTTCAGGTGTGCGTCGCGAACGACTGCACGCCGGCGCTCGAACTCGTCGGAGCGTTGACGCTCGTCGGTGGTCATCGATCCACCCTTTCCCGGCGTAGTTGCATTCTCAACCACCAGGATCACTCCGATTAGTTGCATTGTCAATTAGTTCGGGTGCGGCAACAGCACTTCGTGACCGCGGGGGTCACGGGCCGGGTACGACGATCTCGGCGCCGTCACGTCTTCTTCACAACCATCCGATTCACCCGCTCCTGCCGATGCCTGTGGAGACGATGAATGCGTCGGGGGC
>NZ_AJVB01000199.1:0-6631 GCF_000278445.1 Rhodococcus sp. R1101 | reverse complement strand
GCGGTCTCTGCCTACAGCCCGTCGCTCGACCCGACCGACACCGGTTTCGCGCATTACACGCTCGACCTGTCGCACACCGCGACGGCAGGAGCAGACGCTCTCGCGCTGGCGGATCGGATGGGGGAGGGGCTGGCCCACCTCCACCTCGCCGACGGCAGGGGGTCCTCGCTCGACGAGCACCTCGTCCCAGGAACGGGCACGCAGCCGTGCGCGGAGGTCTGCCGCCGGATCGCGGCGAGTGATTTCGGCGGTCACGTCGTGCTCGAGATCAGCACCCAGAGCGCGCGCACACGTGCCGAGCGTGCCGGGATGCTGGCCCGGTCGCTGGCCTTCGCGCGCACGCATCTGGATCGTTCGGCGACGCGCGCGCTCACGGCCGGTCCCGAGAGTCCCCGGCACACGGACATCGCGCGCATCCCCGAATCGGAGCGCACCGATTCCGGCGGCGAACACGGCGACGCCTGAGATCAGCACCCGCGGTGAGGATGCCGGCGAGCGGAACCGCCCCGAACATCCTGCCGAGTCGCTCCGGCGCGGAAGTCCTCTCCACACCTGCTCACCAGAATTCACGTAACTGGATAGTTGTAGTATCCGGTGTCGAGGACGGGAGGTGATCCGTGCGTATCTCGGAACTCGCCGAGCGCTGCGGCATCCCGCTGCCGACGGTGAAGTACTACCTGCGGGAAGGGCTGCTCATGCCCGGAGTGGCGACGAGCGCTACCTCGGCGACCTACGACGACCGGCACGTCCGCCGCCTCGGTCTCGTCCGGGCTCTCGCCGCCCAGGGCCTGCCCCTCGAGAAGATCAAGACCGTCGTGGAGCTCGTCGACAACCCCCGCGACGACCTGTTCGTCGAACTCGGCCACGCCATTGCCGCCCTGCCTCCCTACGTCGAGGACTCGACGGGTCCCGACTACCCCCGGGCCCGTCGGCTGCTCGAACACCTCGGCCAGATCTACGACCCGCGGTTCGCGGCCGTGGCACAACTCGAACATGCGCTCGCGGCACTCGAGACGGCCGGTCTGCGGATGGGACATCGCCGGATCGATGCCTACGGCCGACACGTCCGCGCCATCGCCGAGCTCGACCTCGAGCTGCTGCCGACGGACTCCCGGGAGATCACCGTGGAGGCGGCCGTGCTCGGGACCGCACTGTACGAACCGGTGCTCACCGCCATGCGCCGACTGGCCCACCAGCATCTCGCCGCCCGCATGTTCGGGTCCGGCGATCTCCCCACGACCGGCGACGATCCGGCCCCGAACGACCACCAGGAGCAGCAGTGACCCCCACCGACCAGCCCTTCCGCGACCTGACTTCGGTCACCCGGGTGCCGGGCAGCCACCCCGACGGCACCGCCGCATGGCAGGCCCACATCGCTCCGGTGTGGACCATCGGACCCAAGGTGCACGGCGGCTGCTTGCTCGCGGTGTGCGCGTCCGTGGCCCGCAGATCTGTGCTCGACGCCGGCGTCGACCCCCTCACCCAGCCCCTCGCCGTCAGCGCCTCGTTCGTCTCCGCGCCCGATCCCGGCGACGTCGAGCTCACCACCGTCCTGCGCAAGCAGGGCAAACAAATCGGTGTCGTGGACGTCGAGCTGTCCCAGGCCGGTCGCGTGGCGGTGCGGGCGAGCGTCACCCTCGGCGCACCGGACACCGAGCAGCCGTTCCACACGGTGCCGCACCGCGCGACCACCATGCCCGCCGACCCGCCGGACGGGTCGGTGCTCGTCACCCCCGAGCACCCCATGGGGCAGATCGTGAAGTTCGCCTCCACCTCCCGGCTCCGGATCGACGCCTCCACCGCGCGCTTCCTCGACGGAGAGCAGGGCGAACCGCTCGTGTCGATGTGGACGCGGCCGTCACCGGGCGACGAGGCCGACGTCGACACCTCGGTACTGTTCGCGCTCATGTGCGGCGACGTGTCGGCTCCCGTGGCGATGAACCTCGGCCGATTCGGGTGGGCGCCGACGGTGCAGCTCACCGCATATCTGCGCCGGGTGCCGGCTCCGGGATGGCTGCGCGTCATCGCCGAGAGCAGCGTCCTCGGCAACACCTGGTTCGAGGAGGACCACACCGTCGTCGACTCGACCGGTCAGGTCGTCGTGCAGTCGCGTCAGCTGGCCATGATGCCGCGCTGACGCACTCCACCGAGGTCGGTCCCGGCAGGCGGGTCGTGCGGTGTGACCGCACGACCGTCACCGTGGTGTGGACCGCACGAGCCGTCGTGGCAGTCTGTCCCCATGACGAGAATCGCAGTGATCGGTGGCGGCAGGATCGGCGAGGCGCTGGTCTCGGGTCTGCTGAAGAACGGTTTCGCGACCAAGGATCTCGTGGTCGCCGAGAAGTTCGAGGAACGACGTGACGAACTGTCACGGACCTACTCGATCCGGGTCACCGACAGCACCGCCGACGCCGCGGAAGGCGCCGACGTGGTCGTCGTGGCCGTCAAGCCCAACGATGTGGACGCCGTCGTCACCGCCCTCGCGGCGGTCGACGCCGGGAACGACGACGAACAGATCCTGGTGTCGCTCGCGGCCGGCATCCCGACGGTCCGCTACGAGACCAAGCTCCCGGCGGGATTCCCCGTCGTGCGCGTGATGCCGAACACCCCGATGCTGGTCGGGGAGGGTGCGAGCGTGCTGTCCGCGGGCCGGTACGTCAAGCAGCAGCATCTCGACACGGTCCGCGAGATCCTCGCGAGCGTGGGGACGGTCTCGGTGGTCCCGGAGTCGCAGATCGATGCGGTCACCGCGGTGTCCGGATCCGGTCCCGCCTACTTCTTCCTCGTCGCGGAGGCGATGATCGATGCCGGTGTCGCGCTCGGTCTGACCCGAGCGGTCGCCACCGACCTGGTGGTGCAGACGATGACCGGTTCGGCGGCCATGCTCGCGCGTTCCGGAGACAACGCCGCCGACCTGCGCGCGGCGGTCACCTCGCCGGGAGGAACCACCGCAGCAGCGATCCGCGAACTCGAGCGTGGAGGGGTGCGCACTGCCTTCTACGAGGCGCTCGACGCCGCGAAGCGTCGTTCCGCGCAACTCGGAGCGGCATCCGATCAGGTGTCGCCCGTGGCCCGGGAAGGGCTCTCCGGGACCGCCTGACAGAGGCCCAGGTGAGGCGTAGCGTGACGACGAACGGCTCGCTCGCCGGAAATTCCCCGGCTGCATCGTCGCACACGAACCATTTGTCACGCTAAGCTCGAATCAGCACGTGCGTGTCTGTTCCGCCGGAGGGGAAGCCGGCGGCGCGGGCGTGCCGGAGGTGTGTAATGGTTTCAGGAAACACGCCGTCGAAGGGTCAACCTCAAGACGGACAGTCGGTTCTCGCCGGTACCCAGTTCCTGACGGTTGCCGAAGTGGCAGCTCTCATGAGGGTGTCGAAGATGACCGTGTACAGGCTGGTGCACAGCGGCGAACTACCCGCAGTGCGGGTGGGACGGTCGTTCCGCGTGCACGCGAAGGCCGTCCACGACTATCTGGAGACGTCGTATTTCGACGTCGGATAAGGGACGGTCGGCGCGTCGTCGGGGACGGCGGTTCGGCGAACGGATCCGGTGCGCGAGGGAAGTCGCGTCCCGGGGCGGACCTCGGTTTCACGCCGGTGGGCCGCCCCGGTAGGATTGCTTGACGTCGTACCGGCCAGCCGGTGTCGTGAGGCGCTGTTACTCGTCGCCACGAGGCCCAGCGTCGACATACATCAGGCGTACGTCACCGGCGTGCGCAGGAACGCTACAAGGAACGTGAGGGATGCCCACATGGGATCTGTGATCAAGAAGCGCCGTAAGCGCATGTCGAAGAAGAAGCACCGCAAGCTGCTCCGCCGCACTCGAGTGCAGCGTCGTAAACTCGGCAAGTAAGCATTGCGCCTGTCCGATGCCCGTCACCATCCATGGTGACGGGCATCGTTCGTCTCCGCATCCCGGCACCCGAAAATTCACCGACCTGTCGTGCGACGGCAGCGAAGTGGCCGTATTGTGGGACGGCATACCGCGCCGGGGCGAATGTGACCGATGACGCGTGTGGTGCAGCAGGGGGTTCACGAGTGGTTTCGCAGGGGCACGAGGCGGCACGTCCGCGAGTCGTGCTGGTCACCGGAGCAAGTCGGTTCCTGGGTGGTTTCCTCGTCACCAGGCTTGCCCAGAATCCGGATATCGAGCGGGTGATCGGCGTCGACACGCAGTCACCGTCGAAGGACATGCTCCGACGCATGGGCCGGGCCGAGTTCGTGCTCGCCGACATCCGCAATCCGCTCATCGGCAAGATCATCCGCAACATGGACGTCGACACCGTCGTCCACGCGTCCGCCGTCACCAAGGCCCCGAAGTCGGGTAGCCGCACCGCGATGAAGGACATGAACGTCCTCGGCGCGATGCAGTTGTTCGCGGTGTGCCAGAAGGCGCCGTCGGTGCGCCGGATCGTGCTGCGGTCCTCGTCCGTCGTCTACGGCTCGAGCGCCAAGGATCCCGCGAAGTTCACCGAGGAGATGAGTGCCCGCCGCCGGCCCACCGGTGCCTTCGCCCGCGACATGCTGGAGGTCGAGGGGTATCTGCGCGGAGTCGCCCGGCGGCGCAGCGACATCGCGACCACCATCCTCCGGCTCGCACCCACCGTCGGGAACCGGCTGCCCGGCTCGGTGTCGAGTTATCTCACCTCCTCGCTGGTCCCGAACGTGCTCGGCCGCGACGCGCGCCTCCAGTTGCTCCACGAGGAGGACGCGCTCGGTGCGCTCGAACACGCGGTCGTCGCCGGACCACCCGGGACGTACAACATCGCCGGTGAGGGCATCGTCATGATGACCCAGGCCGTACGCCGGGCCGGAGGGGTCATCGTGCCGATGCCCTACGCGCTGTTCCGTACCGTCGGGCACGCACTCATGGGTTCCGTGATGAACTCGTTCACCAAGGAAGAACTCGACTATTTCCATTTCGGATGCGGACTCGACACCACGCGCATGTGCGACGAGTTCGGATTCGAGCCACGCTGGACCACGAGAGAAGCGCTCGACGATTTCGCCCGGGGCCTCGCCCTCACCCGCCTCGTGAAGACCGAATGGGTGGACAAGGCCGAGTCGATGGCGCTCTCCGTGCTCGGAGAGACGAGGGAGACGCGATGACGGAGGTCGCGAAGGTCATCCCGTTGCACGCCGGCAACCGCCGTCCCGGCGAACGGGTCACACGCACACCCCATCCGTCCATGGGGCCACCGTCCACCCCCGAACGGAGGAGCCGCACCGATCAGTTCCTCGACGACCTGCGCGGAACCCTCGCACAGCAGGTCACCGCTACCGCCGAGTTCGTCCGCCGCCGCATGACCGGCGACTACGAGGTCGACGACTTCGGCTTCGACCCGCACTTCACCGACAACGTCGTCCTGCCGGTGTTGCGCCCGCTGTTCGACAAGTGGTTCCGCGTCGAGGTCCGCGGCATCGAGAACATCCCCGCCGAAGGCCGCGCGCTCGTCGTCGCCAACCACGCCGGCACGCTCCCCGTCGATGCGCTGATGACCTCCGTCGCCGTGCACGACCACGCCGACCGCCCGCTTCGGATGCTCGCCGCCGACCTCGCCTTCGGTCTGCCCGTGGTCGGGACGGTCGCCCGCAAGGCGGGCCATACCCTCGCGTGCCATCCCGACGCCGAACGCCTGCTCGCCCAGGACCAGGTGGTCGCGGTCTTCCCCGAGGGCTACAAAGGGCTCGGCAAACCGTTCAAGGAACGCTACAAACTGCAGCGGTTCGGACGCGGTGGTTTCGTGTCGGCGGCACTGCGCACCCAGGCACCCATCGTGCCGTGCTCGATCGTCGGCTCGGAGGAGATCTACCCGAATCTCGCCGACCTCACCTCGCTCGCCCGCCTGCTCGGCCTGCCCTACTTCCCGATCACCCCGCAGTTCCCGGCGCTCGGGCCGCTGGGGATCGTGCCGCTGCCCTCCAAGTGGTACATCGAGTTCGGCACACCGATCGTCACCGACGTGTACGACGACGCGGCGGCGGAAGATCCGATGGTGTTGTTCGAGGTCACCGACCACGTACGTGAGACGATCCAGCAGACCCTCTACAAGCTGCTCACGCGCCGCCGCAACGTCTTCCTCGGCTGAGTGCCGCCGCCTCCGGCCTATGCCGCTCGATCGCGGCGGCGGCCCACGAGGACCGCGACCGCACCACCTGCGGCCCCGAGGCCGAGCGCCGTCGGCACCCCGACCTTCGCGGCCTTGCGCGCCGTCCGGAAATCGCGGATCTCCCACCCGCGCGTACGGGCGACCTGCCGCAGATCCGGATCGGGGTTGATCGCGACGGCCGTGCCCGCCACCGACAGCATCGGCACGTCGTTGTGGCTGTCGGAGTATGCCGTGCACCGCTTGAGATTGAGACCCTCACGGATCGCGAGGGCGCGTACCGCGTGCGCCTTGCCGAGACCGTGCAGGATGTCGCCGACCAGACGGCCCGTGAACACCCCGTTCTCCGACTCGGCGACGGTCCCCAGCGCACCGGTGAGGCCGAGGCGTTCGGCGATGACGTCGGCCAGTTCGACCGGCGTCGCGGTCACGAGCCACACCTGCTGCCCGGCGTCGAGATGCATCTGCGCGAGAGCGCGGGTGCCCGGCCAGATCTTGTCGGCGATGATCTCGTCGTAGATC